>NZ_MOMO01000098.1:0-26285 GCF_009933855.1 Pseudomonas sp. SG-MS2
ATCGATCTTGGCGCGCAGGCCCGCCACACCGAGGTCGGGCAAGGCGACCCACTCGCGCAGGCCGATTACAGTCAGATGGTCAAATGTCTTCACGAAGCACACCCTGCGAATGAGGTGGTGAACTGTAAGCACGGCGGGGACTTTTTGCATCCGTCAGTTACGGTAGTACAGTTCGATGAAAGACAGAATTCGAGGCAACGGGATGGCACACAAAGCGGAAGAAGACGACAAGGTACGCCTGGACAAATGGTTGTGGGCGGCGCGGTTCTACAAGACCCGGGCGCTGGCCAAGGCCGCCATCGAAAGTGGCAAGGTGCATTGCCGGGGCGAGCGCTGCAAGCCTGGCAAGGAGCCGCGAGTGGGTGACGAGTTCGTGCTGCGTACCGGTTTCGACGAGCGTACCGTGGTAGTCAAGGCGCTGTCGGTGGTACGCCGCGGCGCGCCTGAAGCGCAGGCCCTGTATGCAGAAACCGAGGAGAGTGTGCGCCGCCGCGAGCAGGCAGCCGAGCTGCGCAAGGCCGGGGCGATGGGCGTGACCACCGACGGCCGGCCGAACAAGAAGCAGCGGCGGCAGATTCACCAGCTGCACGGCAATTTTGACTGAATGGGGCTGGGCAGCCGCCCCAGCCGTCTAGCGGACCACCGCCAGGCGCCCGACCAGCGGTAGCCTGGCAGCGAGGGCAAACAAAGGCGCCGTCCACCGCACCAGCAACGCGCTACCTTTGGCCGCCAGCGGCGTATGGCAGCTCCAGCCCAACGCCAGCACCGCCATCAGCAAGCCACCGATGTAGTCATCCTGCCCCCAGTGCGCGCCTGCAACCAGGCGCGGCAGCATGAACAGCAACGCCAGGCCCCAGATCACGAGGTGCTGGACCAGGCGCCGGCTGAACAGGCTCATGAACAAGGCCCAGATCAGCAATACCGAGGCGTGGTCGCCCGGGAAGCTGTTGCTGGAACGGTCCTTCAGCTCCCATGCCTTTTCAAGGTTCGGGTAGTAGTCGCTCAGGTGCACAGCGTTGGTGAATAGCATTGATGGGCTGTCATGCTGCCAGCCCATTGCATCTACCCACTTGGAAAACAGCGCGCGAATCACCACTAAGAGGATCAGCGTAACCAAAAAGCCGAAGAAGGCTTCACGCACCTGGCTGGCTTTGAATACCCAGTCACCGCGAATCAGCACGGCCAGAAGGACCAGGCCAACGACGATGTCGAAGGGGCGCAGGCTGCCGACGGTCCAGATATAGCGCCAGGTGGTGTTGTCGGCCAACGGTGCATTGAGGCTGTGGAACAGCCATTCGTCGAAAGTCAGGCACAGGATCTGGCCAAACGGCCACAACCAGAAACACAGTAGAGCGATGGGCAGCAAAGTGCAGGCTGCCAAGGGGCCCCAAGACCACCTTGCTTTTAACAGTGGTCGATTGTCCATAAAATACCTCTATTGCAATCAGGAATCGGAGCGCCTTGTGAGCGCTCTGTCACGGGATCTCGCAAGTGTTCGACATTCCGTGTAACCATTTTGTCATCATTTCTAGATAGCCAAAACCTATGAGCGATTTGCCGGATACCGATTTCACCCAACGTTTCATCTTCGACGACCGCGATATTCGCGGCGAGTGGGTGGCACTCGATGACAGCTACGCCGCGGTGTTGGCTCGTCATGCATACCCACAGCCCGTTGCCACTCTGCTCGGTGAACTGATGGCCGCTACCTCGCTGTTGGTGGGCGCGCTGAAGTTCGACGGCCTGCTGATCCTGCAGGCGCGTTCTGCTGGCCCCATCCCCCTGCTGATGGTGGAGTGCTCGGGCGAGCGCGACATCCGCGGCATGGCGCGTTACGAAGCGGACCAGATAGCAGCCGACGCGACGCTGGCGCAGCTGATGCCCGACGGCCATCTGACCCTGACCATCGACCCGGTCAAAGGCCAGCGCTACCAGGGTACCGTCGAGCTCGACGGCAAAAACCTGTCCGAATGCTTCACCAACTACTTCGTGCAGTCGCAGCAGCTCAACACGCGCTTCTGGCTCAACGCCGAAGGCGGCAAGGCTCGCGGCCTGTTGCTGCAGCAGTTGCCGGTGGATCGCCAGCGTGATGAAGAAGAGCGCGAGGACAGCTGGCAGCACGTGATTGCCCTGGCCAACACCCTCAAGCCGCAGGAGTGGGCCGAAGCCAACGAAACCTTGCTGCACCGCCTCTATCATGAAGACGCCGTACGCCTGTTCGATATCCAGCCGCTGCGCTTCAAATGCAGCTGCTCGCGCGAACGTTCCGGCAATGCGCTGGTCAGTCTTGGCGAGCATGATGCCAAGCAGCTGGTCGAGGAGTGCGGGGGCAAGGTCGAGATCGATTGCCAGTTCTGCAACGAGCGTTATTTCTTCGATGCCAGCGATGTGGCACAACTGTTTGCCGGTGGTGGCACTGACACGGCGTCAGAAACTCGCCACTGAAACGTTTAATTTCAGGGAAATCTCCTGTCGAATTGCGCAAAAGGGCAGTTACGACAGGAGGGGCCTACTTTTTTTGGGCGTTTCTGGCATAATCCGGCCACTTTTTTCGCTGTAGTAGTTTTTTACAGACAACTACAAAACGTTTGGAGCACTCGGCCTCGGGCCGGATGGGGTATCTCATGACGCAAGCCAACAACACCGTGTACACCGACCTGAGCGTCGATGAGCTGGTAAAAGAAGCGCTGCAACGCGGTGAAGGCGTGCTAGCCGATACCGGCGCATTGGTCGTCGAGACCGGGCACCGTACTGGCCGTTCGCCGGCTGACCGTTTCATCGTCGAAGAACCTTCCACCCAGGACGCTATCGCCTGGGGCCCGATCAATCGCAAGTTCCCGGCCGACAAGTTCGATGCCCTGTGGGACCGCGTCGAGGCGTTCAACAACGCCCAGGATCACTTCGTTTCCTACGTTCACGTAGGGGCTGCCGCCGAGCACTACCTGCCGGTGAAGATGACCACCCAGACCGCCTGGCAGAACCTGTTCGGCCGTTGCCTGTTCATCAACCCTGAGCAGTTCAACCCGGCTGGCCGCGACCAGTGGCAGGTCCTCAACGTTGCCAACTTCGAGTGCGTGCCTGAGCGTGACGGCACCAACTCCGACGGTTGCGTCATCATCAACTTCGCCGCCAAGAAAGTGCTGATCGCGGGCATGCGTTATGCCGGCGAAATGAAGAAAGCCATGTTCTCGGTGCAGAACTTCCTGCTGCCGGCTGCCGACGTGCTGCCAATGCACTGTGCTGCCAACATCGGTGAAGAAGGCGACGTCACCCTGTTCTTCGGCCTGTCCGGCACCGGCAAGACCACCCTGTCGGCGGACGAAAGCCGTTACCTGATCGGTGACGACGAGCACGGTTGGGGCGAAGGCGTTGTCTTCAACATGGAAGGCGGCTGCTACGCCAAGTGCATCGACCTGTCCGAGAAGAACGAGCCGGTCATCTGGAAAGCCATCAAGCATGGCGCCGTGCTGGAAAACGTCGTCCTGGACGGCAACAAGCACGCCGACTATGCCGATGTCAGCCTGACCCAGAACAGCCGCGCCGCCTACCCGCTGGAGCACGTCGCCAAGCGCGCCGAAGCCAACCTGGGTGGCGAGCCTAACGCAGTCATCTTCCTGACCTGCGACCTGACCGGTGTTCTGCCTCCGGTTTCGATCCTGAACAACGAGCAGGCGGCCTACCACTTCCTGTCCGGCTACACCGCGCTGGTCGGTTCCACCGAAATGGGTTCGGGCGGCGGCATCAAGTCGACCTTCTCCACCTGCTTCGGCGCACCGTTCTTCCCGCGCCCGGCTGGCGAATACGCCGAGCTGCTGATCAAGCGTATCAACGCCTTCGGCTCCAAGGTCTACCTGGTCAACACTGGCTGGACCGGTGGTGGCTATGGCGTCGGCAAGCGTTTCAGCATCCCGACCACCCGTGGCGTGATTGCTGCCATCCAGAGCGGCGCTCTGGTCGGTACCGAGACCGAGCACCTGGACATCATCAACCTGGACGTGCCGAAGGCCGTTCCGGGCGTCGAGACCGAGCTGCTCAACCCGCGCAACACCTGGGCTGACAAAGCTGCCTACGACGAAGCTGCAAAAGGCCTGGCCAAGCTGTTCACTGAAAACTTCAAGAAGTTCGAAGTGTCCGACGCCATCAAGGCTGCTGGCCCACAGCTGTAAGCTGTCGCCGGTTGCAGTCAGTTAGCGTTATTAGGGCTGCTACGCAGCCCATCGCCGGCAAGCCAGCTCCCACATGGACCGCGCAGTTCTTGATGTCTGCGCTGTACTTGTAGGAGCTGGCTAGCCGGCGATGGGCCGCAAAGCGGCCCTAAATCGTTTTTCTCTTCGCGGTGAAATACCCAACGCGTCCAGAATTTCTGTTTCACTGATAGCATTCACTGCGACCTTGTGAGACAGACAGATGACCGAATCCCCTCAGCGCAGCGCGTTCTCCCACTTCCACCCCATCCTCACCCGCCCCCAGGACAACGACCATAACGGCCACATTGCCGGTGCCACGGTGCATGGTTTCTTCGAAACCGCCATCCAGGCCTTTCTGGTCGAGCAAGCTGAATTCGACCTGCGTGAAGGTGAGCTGGCGGCGTTCGTGGTCAGTTCGGCGGCAGACTTTTTCGCGCTGCCGGGCTTTCCGGACGTGCTAGAGGTGGGTTTGGGCGTCACTCGCCTTGCAGGCAGCACAGTGGAGTACCGGCTGGCGCTGTATCGCCCGGGAGAGGCCGATGCTTGTGCGGCAGGGACCGTGGTGCAGGTGTTCATCGAGCGCGCCAGCGGCCGGCCGGTACCGCTGCCGGAGGCGCTGCAAGTCATTTTGTCTGGCCTGCAGCTCGGTCCGCAGGCATGAAAAAGCCCCGCGGGTGAGGGCGGGGCTCTTGCTGCCTGAGGATGGTCTCAGGTATCAGTCGCGCCAGTGGCGCTTGTGCTTGCGGTGGCCGTAGTGGCGGCCACGGTCGTAATGACGGCGGTCGTCGTAGCCGCGACGGTAGCGGCGATCGTCGTGACGGTCGTCATCATCGGCCTTGTTGCCCAGGTAGTTACCGAGCGCGCCACCGGCGCCGCCGCCTGCGGCTGCACCAATGTAGCTGCCGGTAGTACCACCCACCGAGCGACCGACCACGTTACCGCCTGCAGCGCCCAGTGCGCCGCCGATAGCGGCCTCACCACGCTGGCGCTTGTCGGCACCCAGGGCACCGCCGGCCGCACCGCCCAGGCCGGCACCAATGGCGCCGCCAGTGCTACCACCGATGGAGTTGCCCACTACGGAGCCGAGTACCCCACCCAATGCGCCGCCAATGCCGGCCTCGGTATTGCCACCGGCCATGGCAACGCCGCTGAGCAAGCTGAAAGACAACAACAGAATCGAGGAGTACTTCTTCATCAAGAGAGCCTCATAAGGATGACGAGGGCGAATTTGCAGTTCCTTGAGGCGGCTGGCAACGAAAATCCGACGAGTAGCACGAGTTGTACACAATTCTCTAAGTTACTGTTTTATCGATGAAACTTTATCGATTTTCGTGTGTCTGAGGTAATTGTGACAAAGCCCTGAACCCCTGTGGAACAGGGCTTTTTTCGTTTTTACCCGTACGGTTCGCTTACACGATTCGCCCGTCGTCGCGCGCCCGCTCCAACTTGATGGCGACGAACTTGGAGGTCGGTGTATGGCTGCCCTCACCGATGCTTTCCAACGGGATCAGCGGATTCACTTCCGGGTAGTACGCCGCCGCCTGCCCAGCCGGGATATCGAAAGCCAGCAGGGTGAAGCCCTGAACACGGCGCACATGCGAATCGCCCCACAACGAGACGATGTCGACCTTCTGCCCCGGCTGGAAGCCCAGGCGGATGATGTCGGCCTCGTTGACGAACAGCACGTCACGCTGGCCGCGCACGCCACGGTAGCGGTCGTCCAGGCCATAGATGGTGGTGTTGTACTGATCGTGCGAGCGCATGGACTGCATGATCAGGTCCGGTACCTGGCCGCTGGCGCGTACCCGCTCGTCGAGCAGGGTGTCCGGCAGCAGGTTGGCCTTGAAGTTGGCGCGGCCGTTGGTGGTCTTCCACTGGCGGCTGGCTGCACTGTTGCCCAGGTAGAAGCCCCCTGGGTGGCTCAGGCGCTGGTTGAAGTCGGCAAAGCCTGCAATGGTGTCGCCGATCAAGTCCCGGATACGGTTGTAGTCGGCCACAAGCCAGTGCCAGTCGACCGGGTTTTTGCCAAGTGTGGCAGCGGCGATGCCGGCAACCACTGCCGGCTCCGAGCGCATCTGGGTCGATAGCGGCTTGAGCTGGCCGTTGGAGGCATGGACCATGCTGAAAGAGTCTTCAACGGTGACCGCCTGCGGCCCGTCGGCCTGCAGGTCGATATCGGTGCGGCCCAGGCACGGCAGGATCAGCGCCTGTTTGCCGTGGACCAGGTGGCTGCGGTTGAGCTTGGTGCTGATGTGCACGGTCAGCGCGCAGTTGCGCAGGGCCTGGGCGGTACGCTCGGTATCCGGGGTGGCCTGGGCGAAGTTGCCACCCAGCCCGATGAACACCTTGGCGCGGCCGTCGAGCATGGCGTGGATCGCTTCGACGGTGTTGTGGCCATTGTGCCGCGGTACCGGGAAATTGAAGCGTTTTTCGATGGCATCGAGCAGCGCCACCGGCGGGCGTTCGTTGATACCCATGGTGCGGTCGCCCTGCACGTTGCTGTGGCCGCGTACCGGGCACAGCCCTGCGCCAGGCACACCGATGTTGCCGCGCAGCATCTGCAGGTTGACGATTTCCTGGATGGTGGGCACCGAGTGGCGGTGTTGGGTAATGCCCATCGCCCAGCACATGATCACCCGTTTGCCGCGGCAGTACATGCGTGCAGCCAGCTCGATGTCTGCGAGCTCAAGGCCCGACTGCTCCTGAATGTGCGCCCACGAAGTGGCGTCCACTGCCGCCAGGTACTGATCGACACCGTGACCATGCTCGGCGATGAATACGTGATCGAATACCGCCGGCTCGCCTTTGGCCTGCGCCTCACGCTCCCACTGCAGCAGGAACTTGGCCATGCCACGCAGCAGCGCCATGTCGCCGCCCAGGGCCGGGCGGAAGAACGCCGTGTTGGTCGGCCGGTCGCTGTTGGTCAGCATTTCCAGCGGGTTCTGCGGGTGCTGGAAGCGCTCCAGGCCACGCTCCTTGAGGGGGTTGATGCACACCACCTGGGCGCCACGCTTCACGGCATCGCGCAGCGGGTCGAGCATGCGCGGGTGGTTGGTGCCGGGGTTCTGGCCCCAGACGAAGATCGCATCGGCGTGTTCGAAATCATCGAAGGTGACAGTGCCCTTGCCCACACCGATGCTTTGCCCCAAGGCTACGCCGCTGGCCTCGTGGCACATGTTCGAGCAGTCGGGGAAGTTGTTGGTGCCGTATGCACGCACGAACAGCTGGTACAGGAACGCCGCTTCGTTGCTGGCCCGCCCGGAGGTATAGAACTCGGCCTGATCGGGGCTTGCCAGGTTGTTCAGCTCACGGGCGATCAGGGCAAAGGCTGCATCCCAGGCGATCGGCTGATAGCGGTCGCTGGCCGGGTCGTAGACCATCGGTTCGGTCAGGCGGCCTTGGTATTCCAGCCAGTAGTCGCTCTGCTCAAGCAGCGCGCTGACGCTGTAGCGGGCGAAGAAGGCCGCATCGACTCGGCGCTTGGTGGCTTCCCAGTTGACCGCCTTGGCGCCGTTCTCGCAAAACTTGACCATGCCGCTTTCGGGCGAGTCGCCCCAGGCGCAACCGGGGCAGTCGAAGCCGCCATTCTGGTTGGTCTTGAGCAGGGCGCGAAGGTTCTTCAGCGCATTGTCGCTGCCGACCCAGGCCTTGGCCACGCTGCGCAAGGCGCCCCAGCCACCGGCGGGGCCGTGGTAGGGCTTGTAGCGTGGTGGGGAGGCTGGGGCGTTGTCTGGAAGAGGCTGGTACGAGGTCACGGCTATTACGACTCCGCCGCTGGGCTATAGACCCGCGGTGCACTGTGTTTGGGCAGATGAATGAGGTTGAGGTTGTGCTTGCGCGCCCATTGCAGGGCAAGGCCGGTAGGGGCCGAGAGGCTGACCAGCGTCTGGATGCCGGCCCGCAGGACTTTCTGGATCAGTTCCAGGCTGCAGCGGCTGGTGACGATCGCCAGGCCACCTTCGGTGGCGACGCCCTGGCGCAGCAGGGCGCCGATCAGCTTGTCCAGGGCGTTGTGGCGGCCAATGTCTTCGCGGCCGAGCAGCAGTTCGCCCTGGGCGTTCATGAACAATGCCGCATGCACGGCGCCACAGTGCTGGCCCAGCGGCTGGAAGGCATCGATGCGCTCACGCAGGCCCACCAGCCACTGCGCCGGTGGCAATGGCGCGCCAGGCAGCTCGGCCAGCTCCGGCAGCGCCTGCTCCAGGGCTTCGACGCCACACAGGCCGCAACCGCTGGTGCCGGCCAGTTGGCGGCGCTGGTTTTTCAGGTTCCAGAATGCGCGGCTGGAAATCTCCAGGTCGGCGTACAACGCCGAGCCGCTGCCGGAAAGCTTCAGGTCGTAGATGTCTGCGGTGCCATCGACAATGCCGCTGCCAACGCTGAAGCCGACCGCAAAGTCTTCAAGGTCGGTGGGGCTGACCAGCATCACGGCCTGGTTGAGGCCGTTGTAGACGATGGCCAGGGCGACTTCTTCGGCCAGCGGCGTGCTGGCGCGCGCAGCGTCGTCGAGCTGGACGTAATCGTAGGTGTTGCTGGCGGCAGGCAAGGCCAGAGGCGTCGAGGCCGCGCAGACCGGAGGCTTGCTGTTCATCGGGGCTGGTTGTTCATCGGCGCTGACTACCGGCGGCTTTTTGATAGCACCAGCCTAGGCCTGCGGGCCGGTCACGTCTAATCGCTAGGGTCTATGCCTTGATAGACCGCGTCGATTGGTCGCAGTGGGGCGGGGGAGGAAATCCTGGCCTAGACTCGTGTTTCCGAGGTTATCGTCAACATGGAGAACGCAATGAGCCTTTTCAGTTTCGTGAAGGAAGCCGGCGAGAAGTTGATCGACCTGCTGACCCCAGGCAATGCCAATGCCGAGGAGCAGTTGAAGAAACACGTGGAGAGCGTCGGCCTGGGCAACCCGAACATCACCGCTACGGTAGAGGGTGACAAGATCACCCTCAAGGGCGAGGTGGCCAGCCAGGAGGAGAAGGAGAAAATCATCCTCGCGGCCGGCAACATAAGTGGTGTGGCCAGCGTTGATGATCAGATCACTGTAACTGGGCCGGTCGTTCAGGCTGCGCGGTTCGTAACCGTGAAAAAGGGTGACACGCTGTCAGCCATTGCCGTGGTCGTGTATGGCAACGCCGGCCAGTACAACAAGATCTTCGAAGCCAACAAGCCGATGCTCAAGCACCCGGACAAGATCTATCCGGGGCAGGTGCTGCGGATTCCGGACTGACAGATCTCTATCGTCTGCTCCGGCCAATCGCCGGCAAGCCGGCCACAGGACAAGCACAGCTCTGAATAGGTGTGGAGTACCTGTGGCCGGCTTGCCGGCGATCTGGCCTTAAAGACCTACCAGCAACTCCCGGTAATCCTCGACTGCCGCAAACTCCTGGGTATCGCGCGGCGCCGCCTGGCTATCGGGCTGGCGCACGGCCAGCAAATGCCCCACGCCAAACCGCTGGGCACTGCGCAGAATGGCCAAGGTGTCGTCGATGAACAGGCTGCGCCCAGGCTCGAACCCGATATCGGCCTGCAACGCATCCCAGAACTGCGGGCTTTCTTTCGGGTAGCCGTAATCATGCGAACTGATCAGCCGCTCGAAATACGGCGCCAGTTCCACCCGCTCCAGCTTCAACGACAGCGAATCGCGGTGCGCATTGGTGATCATGACCACGCGCTTGCCGGCCTGGCGGATCGCTGCCAGGAAGGTATCGGCGTCTGGGCGCAGGGCGATCAGGTCGGCGATCTCGCGCTTGAGTTCGCGGATCGGCAAGTTCAGCTCGCGGCTCCAGAAGTCCAGGCAGTACCAGTTGAGCGTGCCGGCATTGCGTTCGAACAGCGGCTGCAGCTCCATTTCGGCCATCGCCCGGCTTACGCCGTGCACCTGGGCGTAGCGCTGGGGCAGGTGCTCCAGCCAGAAGCGGTTGTCGTAGTGCAAATCGAGCAGCGTGCCGTCCATGTCCAGCAGGACAGTATCGATGGCAGACCAGGGAAGAACAGGCATGGGAAACTCTCGTTCAGTCGGCAAGCCACGGTATAGTAACCCGTTCACGCCAAGGAGCCGCCCCATGCGCCAGAAACCCACCGTTCTCAGCCGCGAGATCGTCGCCAGCAGCCGCTTGTTCCGCGTGGAGGCCGTGCAGTTGCGTTTCAGCAACGGCAACGAGCGCACCTACGAGCGCCTGGTCGGGCGCGGCAATGGATACGGCGCCGTCATGATCGTGGCCATGCTCGATGCCGAACACGCGGTGTTGGTGGAGGAGTATTGCGGCGGCACAGATGAATACGAACTGTCCCTGCCCAAAGGCCTGATCGAACCGGGCGAGGATGTGTTGGCAGCGGCTGACCGGGAGCTCAAGGAAGAAGCCGGCTTTGGCGCGCGCCAGCTGGAACACTTGACCGAGCTGTCGCTGTCCCCCGGCTACATGAGCCAGAAGATCCAGGTGGTGCTGGCCACCGACCTTTACGAAGAGCGGCTGGAGGGCGACGAGCCGGAGCCGATGCGGGTCGACAAGGTCAACCTTCGCGAACTCTCGGCGCTGGCCATGCACCCCCAGTTCAGCGAGGGGCGGGCGCTGGCGGCGTTGTACCTGGCGCGTGACCTGCTGATTCAACGGGGGCTGCTCGACGTATGAACGACCAGCAACTGATGCATGAAGTGGTGAAACTGGCCGCCCTTGCAGGGCAGGCGATCCTGCCGTTCTGGCGCGCCGACGTGGCGGTGACCAACAAGGCGGATGATTCGCCGGTGACCGCCGCCGACCTGGCCGCACACCGGGTTATCGCCGACGGCCTGCAGGCGCTGGCGCCGCAGATCCCTGTGCTGTCTGAGGAAGACTGCAATATTCCGTTGGCCGAGCGCCAGGGCTGGCAGCGCTGGTGGCTGGTCGACCCTTTGGACGGTACCAAGGAGTTCATCGCGGGCAGCGAAGAGTTCACCGTCAATATCGCGCTGATCGAAAACGGCGAAGTGGTGTTTGGCGTGGTTTCGATGCCCACCAGCGGCCGCTGTTATTTCGGTGGCCAAGGCCTGGGTGCCTGGCGGGCAGAGGCGGGCGGCGAGCCCCAGCCGGTCCAGGTCCGTAACGCGCCACCTGCCGATGGTCGTTTCACCGTGGTGGCCAGCCGTCGCCATTCCAGCCCACAGCAGGAAGCGTTGTTGTCTGGCCTTGGCGCTGCTGTCGGTGAGCTGGAGCTGGCCAATATCGGCAGCTCGCTCAAGTTCTGCCTGCTGGCCGAAGGCAGCGCCGACTGCTACCCGCGCCTGGCGCCGACCTCGCAGTGGGACACCGCTGCGGCGCAAGGTGTGCTGGAAGGGGCAGGCGGCGAAGTGATCGGCGTGGATGGCCAGCCGTTCCGCTACCCGCCACGCGAATCCCTGCTCAATCCCTTCTTCCTGGCCCTTCCCGCGGCTGCCAGCTGGCGTCAGGCGCTGATCCAGCTCGCCTCAGCGATGTAACACATACTGCCCGCTGAACCTCACGGCGGGCTCGTCGCTGCCAGCATTGCAAACCGTGGTGTCCAGCGTCAGCCGCGCACGGCCACGGCGCTGATACATCGCAACGAAGCGCTCCCAGGTTTTTTCGTCCGGTGCGGCGCAGCGCGCCACTGCCGTGCCGGTGACCGGCAGCGGGTAGCTGATCTGCCCTTCCTGAATGACGATATGCCCGTCGTCGATGCCCAGCTCGCGCAGGCGCAGGTGCAACCAGCCCCAGCCCACCAGCACGGCGGCGCAGTACAGGCTGCCGCCGAACATGGTGCTTTTGTGGTTGACGTTGGCGGCCAGCGGCAGCTGCAGGCGCAGGCTCTGCCCTTGCCAATCGATGACCTGCAGGCCCATTTCACGGGTCAGGGGAATGTCGCTGTGCAGGACATCCTGCAAGTACTGGCTGTCGCTGTTCATGGGCGGTTGTCCTCGTGGTCGTCAGGCCCGCTGTGGCCACCGTCAAAACTGAGGCCGTGCTTGCGCAGCTTGTCATGCAAGGTTTTGCGCGGGATACCGAGTGCCTCGGCCAGGCTGCGCATGGAGCTGTGCGGCTGGCCCAGTTCGGCGGCAATCAACGAACGCTCGAACTGCTCGACCTGTTCGCTGAGGTTGCCCAGCTGAAGCGGGGCTGTGGGTGCTGCGGCAGCGGGCGCCTGGTTATCGAGCGCCAGCTCCAGGCCAAGGGCGAAACGCTCGGCGGCGTTTTGCAGTTCGCGCACATTGCCTGGCCAGGCATGGCGCAACAGCATGGCCCGGTGCGCCGGCTGCAGGGTTTGCGGTGGCAAGCCGTGGCGTTGGCTGGCGGTATCGGCGAAATGCTGGAACAGCACCAGGATGTCATCCCCTCGCTCGCGCAGCGGCGGGATGCGCAGCGGTGCCACGTTCAGGCGGTAGTAAAGGTCGGCACGGAAACGGCCCTGGTCGGCAGATTGGCGCAGGTCTTCCTTGGTTGCGGCAATGATGCGGATGTCCAGCGGGATCAGCTGGTTGCCGCCCAGGCGCTCGACTACCCGTTCCTGCAGCAGGCGCAACAACTTCACCTGCACGTCCAGGCTCATGCTTTCGATTTCGTCGAGGAACAGCGTGCCGCCATTGGCGAACTCGAACTTGCCGATGCGGCGCTTCTGCGCGCCGGTGAACGCGCCGGGCTCATGGCCGAACAGCTCGCTTTCGACCACCGACTCGGCCAGGGCGCCGGCATTGATGGCCACGAATGGCCCATCGCGGCGGCTGGACAGGTCGTGCAGGGCGCGGGCCACCACCTCCTTGCCAGCGCCGGTTTCGCCGAGGATGAGCACGTCGGCGCGGGTGCCGGCCAAGGCGCCGATCTGTTCGCGTAGGCGCTGCATGGCGGGCGAATGGCCGACCAGGCGGGTGGCCAGTTGCTGGCGGTCGCTCAAGGCCAGGCGCAGGCTGCGGTTGTCGAGCACCAGCCGGCGCAGGGCCAGGGCGCGGCGCACGCTGTCGAGCAGGGCTTCACTGGCAAAAGGTTTTTCAAGGAAGTCGTAGGCGCCGGCACGCATGGCCTGCACCGCCAGGGGCACATCGCCGTGGCCGGTGATCAGCAGCACTGGCAGTTCGTTGTCACGCCCGTGCAATTGTTCGAGCAGTTGCAGGCCATCGATGCCGGGCATGCGGATATCGCTGACCACCACGCCGGGCCAGTCGGGCTCCAGGCGCTCGGCCAGGCCTTGGGCGTCGGCCAGGGCAACCACCTTCAGCCCCGCCAGGTCGAGGGTTTGGCTCAAGGCCTGGCGCAGGTGTGGGTCGTCGTCGACCAGCAGCACCTGGGCCTGGCTGTCGATCTGTATCTCGGGGGTCATGCCGAGGGGTCCTCCGATGGTTGCAGGTTGGCGCCGGGCGCTGCCACACGCATTTGCAGGGTGAGCAGGGCGCCGCCTTCCGGGTGGTTGGCCAGCAGCAGTTCACCGCCCAGGGCACGCATCAGGCTTTCGCAGATGGCCAGGCCCAAGCCCAGGCCCTGGGTGCGGGTCTTGGTGGTGAAGAACGGCTCCTTGGCGTGCTCGAGGGCCTGCCGGCTGAAGCCCGGGCCATTGTCGCGGATGAACAGGTAGACGTAGTCATCGCGCTTTTCGGCACTCAGCCACAGGCGGCGCGGGTTGGCTTTTTCAGTCAGGGCATCGAGGGCGTTGGCCAGCAGGTTGCCGAGCACCTGGCGCAGGCGTGTCTCCCCGGCCTGTACCCACAGGGTGGCATCGGGCAGGTCACGGATCAGCTCAACGGCCATCGCTCGGCGGCGTTTGGCCAGCAGCGCCAGGGCGTCGTCCAGCGCCGGCTGCAGGGCCACGCTTTCCGGCGCATGGCGGTCCCGCCGGGCGAAGGCCCGCAGGTGAGCGATGATCGAGGCCATGCGCCCGGTCAGTTCGCCGATCAGCTTGAGGTTGCCGCGGGCATCTTCAGTGCGCTGGTGATCGAGCAGGATCTCGGCGTTTTCCGCGTAACTGCGGATGGCTGCCAAGGGCTGGTTGAGTTCGTGGCTGATGCTCGCCGACATGGTGCCGAGCACCGACAGCTTGCCCGCCTGCACCAGCTCGTCCTGGGCGCGCACCAGCTCCTGCTGGGCATTCTCGCGCTCCAGTACCGCGCTTTTCAGGCGGTTGTTGAGGCCTTCGAGGTCGGCGGTGCGCTGGGCCACACGATTTTCCAGCTCCTGGCGGCCCCGGGCTTCGAAGTCGATACGGTCGATATAGTGCCGGCGGCGTTGCATCACCAGGCCGGCCAGCAGCATCAGCACCAGCAGTGCGCCGCCACCGATGGCCATGACGGTTTGTACCGAACGGTCGACCAGCATGCGAGGTGCGAGGATGCTGACCTGCCAGCCGGTCTCCTTGATGTCACGCGTCTGGGCCAGCCAAGCGTTCTGGTTGAGTACCAGCGGCTGTGGCGCCTGGGTCGGGTAGGGCTGGATGGCGATGATCGCCTGGCGCTCGGCCTCGGTCAGCTCGCGCGTGGCGCGAAAGCGCCAGTCGGGCCGCGAGGTGAGGATCACCACACCGTTGTGGTCGGTCAGCAGCAATTGCTCGGGCGTATTGCCCCAGAGGGTCTCGGTGTGGTCCAGGTCGACCTTGACCACCAATACCCCGACGATGCGTTCACGGTCATGCACGGCAGCGGCAAAAAAGTAGCCGCGCTTGGCCGACGTGGTGCCTTGGCCGAAGAAGCGCCCAAGTTGCCCGGCCATGGCCTCGTTGAAGTACGGGCGGAAGGCGAAATTGCGGCCCACGAAGCTGTCGCGCTTGTCCCAGTTGGAAGCGGCCAGGGTATTGCCGCTGACGTCCATCAGGTACATCACCTCGGCACCGGTCTGGTGGGCGATGTCTTTGAGCAGGCGGTTGGCGTTGGTCACCGCTTCGAGCTTGAACGGGTCGGCCAGTACGCCGCGCAGCGCCGGCAATTCGCCAAGAATCTGCGGCAGGGTTTCGTAGCGGTGCAGGGTGCCGAGCAGGTTGGCGACATACAGGTCCAGGGTCTGGCGATTCTGCGACGCCAGTTCGTCCTGATAATAGCGTTCGGCAAGGTGATGCAGCGGCCACAGCAAAGGGGCCAGGCACAGGGCCAACAGGGCCAGGCTGCGCCAGCGGGGACGGCGTGGGTGCGTGGGTTTTGCAATCATCGCGTAAATGCGCCAGAAGGGTCTGGCGCAATTATGCGCTACTTGAGGCAGTCGATCAGCGCCTGCTGCCAGTGCGGTAGCGTTACGCCCCACTCGCGGGCCAGGCGTGAGCAGTCCAGGCGCGAGTTGGCCGGCCGGCGCGCGGGCGTGGGGTATTCGCTGGAGGGGATCGGCAGCAGCTCGGCGCAGGGCAGGCCACGGGCCTTGAGCTGCTCGCCGATGGCCTGGGCAAAGCCGAACCACGAGGTCTGGCCTTGGGCGGCCAGGTGATAGGTGCCCCAGGCACCGGCCCGGCCAGCCTGCCAGCGCTCGATCAGCACGCGGGTGCTGAGGGCGATGGTCGTGGCCCAGGTTGGCGCGCCGATCTGGTCGTCGACCACTCGCAGTTGCGGTTTTTCCTGCAGCAGGCGTTGCATGGTCAGCAGGAAGTTGCGCCCGTGCAGCGAGTACACCCAGCTGGTACGCAGAATCAGGTGTGCGCCGCCCACGGCAGCGATGGCCTGCTCACCGGCAAGCTTGCTGCGCCCGTAGACACCTAGCGGGTTGGGTACGTCCTGCTCGTTGTATGGCGTGGCCTTTTCCCCGTCGAACACGTAGTCGGTGGAGTAGTGAATCAGCGGTGCGCCAAGGCGCAGCGCTTCTTCGGCAAGCACGCCAGGGGCTTGGGCATTGATCGCAAAGGCGGTGTCCGGCTCGGTTTCGGCCTGGTCCACTGCGGTGTAGGCGGCAGCATTGATGATCAGCCCGGGGGCAAGCTGGCGCAGCGGTTCACGCAAGGCCTCGGGCTGTGCCAGGTCCAGTTGGTCGCGGCCCAGCAGGTGTATCTCGCCCAGGCCGGCCAGCTGTGTTTTCAGCGCTTGGGCGACCTGGCCATTGTGGCCACACACGAGCACCCTCATGGGAACAGGTCCGCGTCAGCCAGCAGCGCGCCGGCCTGGTCCTTGGCCGACAGTTGCGGCGCTTCCACGCCCCAGTCGATGGCCAGCTGTGGATCATCCCAGCGGATGCAGCGCTCGGCGGCGGGGTTGTAGTAGTCGGTGGTCTTGTACAGGAAGTCAGCCGATTCGCTCAACACCAGGAAACCATGGGCGAACCCTGGCGGGATCCAGAACTGGCGGTGGTCTTCGGCGCACAGGCGGGTGGCTACCCAGCGGCCGAATGTCGGTGAGCTGCGGCGAATGTCCACGGCCACATCCAGCACTTCGCCCTGCACAACCCGCACCAGTTTCCCCTGGGGGTTATCGATCTGGTAGTGCAGCCCGCGGAGCACGCCGCGCTGTGAGCGGGAGTGGTTGTCCTGGACGAAATGGGCGTCAAAGCCTGTCAGCCGCGCAAACTCGCGGGCATTGAAGCTTTCGAAGAAAAAGCCGCGGCTGTCACCGAAGAGCTTGGGCTCGATGATCAGTACGTCGGGTATGTCTGTTGCGATTATGTTCATGGCAATTTTCTGACCAGTGTACTCAGGGGTGGACCGTACCGGCCTCGTTCAATGTAGCCGCCTTGGCGCTTTGCAGCCCGGATTGCCATCATGACCGAGCGTGGACGCACGATCATCATTTCATCATTGCCACTTGTGTATCGGCCTTGGCAGTGGCGAGATAAGCGAAAAGTAAAAGAGGTTCCATCTTCATGCCCCTCAGCACCCTGATCCAGCGTTCCAGCCTGCCAAGCCCTTCGCTCAGCGAAGCCCAGGCGCATGCCTTGCTTCAGGCGCATTACGACCTGGCCGGCAGCCTGACTACGCTGGGCAGCCAGCAAGACCTGAACTTGCGTCTGGATACGGGGCAGGAGCGGTTTGTGCTCAAGGTTTGCCACGGCAATTATGCCCAGATGGAACTGGAGGCGCAGCATGCGGCGCTGGCTTACCTGCGCGGGCAAGGGTTGCCGGTACCTGCCGTACGCCCGGCACGCGACGGCCAGTCGTTGTTGGCACTGGACATCGATGGCCAACCGCTGCGCGCCCGCCTGCTCGATTATATAGAAGGGCAGCCGCTGACCCGCCTCAAGCACATGCAGCCTCGCCTGATGGCCGAACTGGGCGCGCTGTGCGCCCGGGTCGACAAAGCCTTGGCCGATTTCGACCACCCAGGCCTGGTGCGCACCCTGCAATGGGACCCGCAGCACGCCCAGGTGCTGATCGAGCATTTGTTGCCAGTGCTGCAGGATGCCGGGCAGCGCACCCGCCTGGAGCAGGCCACCCGCCTGGCCTCCGCGCACCTGGCACCGTTGGTCGACGATCTGCCGAGCCAGGCCGTGCATCTGGACATCACCGATGACAATGCCGTCTGGGCCCGCGATGAGCAGCGCCAGTGGCAACTGCAGGGCATCATCGATTTCGGTGACCTGGTGCGTACCTGGCGCATTGCCGACTTGTCGGTGACCTGCGCGGCCTTGCTGCACCATGCCGAAGGCGACCCGCTGCGCATCCTGCCGGCCGTGCGCGCTTACCAGGCCCTCAACCCGCTGAGCGAAACCGAGTTGCGCGCCCTGTGGCCGCTTGTGCTCAACCGCGCTGCGGTGCTGGTGCTCAGCAGTGAGCAACAACTGGCCGTGGACCCGGGCAACCAGTACATCCGTGACAACATCGCCCATGAGTGGGAGATCTTCGATACCGCTACCGCCGTGCCTTTTGCCCTGATGGAAGCGGCCATTCTGCAGGCCGCCGACATCGAAGCGAGCCGACCGGACCTCGCCGATTGCGCCCTGTTGCTGCCGGACCTCGCCCGTGAGGCGGTAACGCGCGTCGACCTGGGTGTGCTCAGCCCCCTCTGCGAGGCCGGAAACTGGGAGCAGCCCGGCTTCGATCAGCGTCAGCTGACGGCGCAGCCCGCGCCTGCTTGCAGCCTGCATGGCCAGTATCGCCTGTCGCGAACCCATATCGACCGCCCTGACGAGCCGGCCACCTGCGCCCTGGGCGTCGAATTGCATGTGCCCAACGGCAGTGCGGTACAGGCCCCGCAAGCCGGGACCTGGCAGCGCCACGGCGATGGCCGTGGCTGCTTGCGCACGGCACAGTGGGCCTTGTGGCTCAGTGGCCTGGAAGATACCCCCGCAGACGGGCAGGCCGTGGCCAAGGGACAGGCGCTGGGCAGCAGCTGTGGTTTTCTCAGTGTGCAGCTGTGCCTGGACGCCAGCATCCAGCCGCCACTGTTCGCTGCACCTTCCCAGGCTGCCGCCTGGCTGGCGCTGTGCCCCTCGCCTGCAGCTTTGCTGGGTTTCGACTGCGATGCCGAGCCGCTGGCCGACCCCCAGGCATTGCTGGCCCGCCGCGACGCCAGCTTTGCCCGCTCGCAGAAGCACTACTATGCACAGCCACCACACATCGAGCGCGGCTGGCGCAACTACCTGATCGACATGCAAGGCCGCTCCTACCTCGACATGCTCAACAACGTCGCGGTACTCGGCCATGGTCACCCTCGCATGGTGGCCGAGTCGGCACGGCAATGGTCGTTGCTCAATACCAACTCGCGCTTCCATTACGCGGCCATTGCCGAGTTTTCCGAGCGCCTGCTCAAGTTGGCGCCGGCGGGCTTTGACCGAGTGTTTCTGGTCAACAGTGGTACCGAGGCCAACGACCTGGCCATTCGCCTGGCCTGGGCCTACAGCGGCGGGCGCGACCTGCTCAGCGTGCTGGAGGCCTACCATGGCTGGTCGGTGGCGACCGATGCCATTTCCACCTCTATTGCCGACAACCCGCAAGCCCTGGAAACCCGGCCCGACTGGGTGCACCCCGTCGAGGCGCCGAATACCTTCCGTGGCCGCTACCGTGGCGCAGACAGTGCCGGCGACTACCTGCGTGACGTCGATGCCAAGCTTGCCGACCTCGATGCCCGTGGCCGTCAGCTGGCCGGCATGATCTGCGAGCCGGTTTACGGCAACGCCGGTGGTATCTCGCTGCCTGCGGGTTACCTGAAAGAGGCGTATGCCAAGGTCCGTGCCCGCGGCGGTGTGTGCATCGCCGATGAAGTGCAGGTGGGCTATGGCCGCCTGGGTGAGTACTTCTGGGGCTTCGAGGAGCAGGGTGTGGTGCCCGACATCATCACCATGGCCAAGGGTATGGGCAACGGCCAGCCACTGGGGGCGGTGATTACCCGGCGCGAGATTGCCGAGGCGCTGGAGGCGCAGGGCTACTTCTTCTCCTCGGCTGGCGGCAGCCCGGTGAGTTGCCGTATCGGCATGGCGGTGCTGGACGTGATGGACGAGGAGGGGTTGTGGCAGAACACCCGCGAAACCGGGCGGTATTTCAAAGCGCGCCTGCAAGCGTTGGTCGATAAACATCCGCTTGCCGGTGCCACGCATGGTTCGGGTTTCTATCTGGGGCTGGAGCTGGTGCGTGACCGCCAGACGCTGGAGCCGGCCACTGAGGAAACCATGGTGCTGTGCGACCGCCTGCGTGACCTGGGGATCTTCATGCAGCCGACCGGCGACTACCTGAACATCCTCAAGATCAAGCCGCCGATGTGCACCACGCGCGCCAGCGTGGACTACTTTGTGAACAGTGTGGACCGCATCCTGTCCGAAGGGTTGTAAGCATCAGCGATGCCGCTCATGTCGATTGTTATCGGCCTGAGCGGCATTTTTATCAGCCGTTCAGCGTTTTCATTCTTTTAATACCGATATATATCGGTTATAAAATCGGCATCCAAATTGACCATCGGCCTAGGGCCTTTGCAGAGGTTACCCATGAAAACCCTCAACTCCACCCCCCGCGCCGACGGTTTCCACATGCCCGCCGAATGGGCGCCGCAAAGCCAGGTGTGGATGGTCTGGCCCGAGCGTTCGGACAACTGGCGCCTGGGAGGCAAGCCTGCCCAGGCTGCCCACGTCACCCTGGCCAAAGCCATCGCCCGCTTCGAGCCGGTTACCGTTGCTGTTTCTGCCGGCCAGTACGAAAACGCCCGTCGTCAGCTCGACCTGCCCAACATCCGTGTGGTGGAAATCAGCAACGACGACGCCTGGGTGCGTGATACCGGCCCGACCTTCGTCATCAACGATTCGGGCGAGGTGCGCGGTGTGGATTGGGGCTTCAACGCCTGGGGCGGCTTCGACGGCGGCCTGTACGCGCCGTGGAACCGCGACGAGGAGCTGGCAGCCAAGGTGCTGGAGATGGAGCGTTGCCAGCGCTACCAGACCGAAGGCTTCGTGCTTGAGGGCGGCTCGATCCATGTGGACGGTGAGGGCACCCTGATCACTACCGAAGAGTGCCTGCTCAACCGCAACCGCAACCCGCACCTGAACCGTGAGCAGATCGAAGAGATCCTGCGTGAGCACCTGGCGGTGGAGACCATCGTCTGGCTGCCCGATGGCCTGTACAACGACGAAACCGACGGCCACGTCGACAACTTCTGCTGTTACGTCAGCCCAGGCGAAGTGTTACTGGCCTGGACCGATGATTCCAACGACCCCAACTATGCGCGCTGCCATGCTGCCTATGACGTGCTGAAAAACAGCCGTGATGCCAAAGGCCGCGAGTTTGTGGTGCACAAGATGCCCATTCCTGGCCCGCTGTTCGCCACTGAAGAAGAGTGCGCCGGCGTCGATCAGGTGGTCGGTAGCCAGGAGCGAGACCCGTCGGTACGCCTGGCCGGGTCCTACGTGAACTTCCTGATCGTCAACGGCGGCATCATCGCGCCAAGCTTCAATGACCCGGCAGATGCCCAGGCCAGAGCCATTCTGGCCAAGGTCTTCCCGGACCACGAAGTGGTGATGATCCCCGGGCGTGAGCTGCTGCTGGGCGGTGGCAATATCCACTGCCTGACTCAGCAGCAACCGGCGCCGGTCAAGCGCTGAAGCAACGCTGCAGAAAAAGCCCGTCGCCTGACGGGTTTTTTTTTGGCCGCGACGTCCGGCATGTCGAAATGGCATATGTTTTGTATTGTTTTCAGGGAGTTAACTCAGCAGTACGGTCACTCCGTTCTGTAACAATCAAGACGTAGATTAGCCGCTCACGGGGTAAGGAGTACGTGTAGACATGAACACAGCAAGTGAGACGGCTTTGCGCCCATCGGCAGTAAATCACCAAGCGCTGAAAACCTTGGCACATTGGTTGAAACACCATGGAAGCAATCGGGTCAGGACGACCGACCCACGACGTTTGCTGGATGGCCGTTATCCACAAGGCCTGATCAGCGATGCGGAGCTGGAAGCACTGCTGGGCGTGTGGCACTGAACAGGGCAGGAGCCCGCACCGAGAAACGCCACCGTGCTTGCGGTGGCGTTTTCATTTGCAGGCCTTGAGGCCTCAGAAGCTGTAAGTCCCGGTGACCACCAGGCTGCGTGGGTCGCCGATCTGAATCTGCGCCGCACTGGTCGCCGAACTGTAGTAAGTCTTGTCAGTGATGTTGCTCAGCGCCGCACGTACGTCCCAGTCACGGGTGCGCAACCCCACCAGCGCATCCCAGCGCCCATATCCTGGCATTACCGTGGTGTTCTGGTTGTCGGCATAACGCTCACCCACCAGCGTCAGCCCTGTTTCGGCGTACCAGCCCAGCTCCGGTTTCCAGGTTACGAACAGGCTGGCATTGCGTTTGGCCACGTCGTTGATGCGGTTGCCTTCCAGGTTGTTGTTGTCTTTGACGATGGTCGCGTCCTGCAAGCCGATGCCACCGCGAACGTACCAGTTGCCGACGACGTTGCCTGTCGCAGTCAGTTCGATGCCACGCGAGCGTTGCAGCCCGCTCAGCAAGGTGATTTCCGGGTTGTTCGGGTCACGTGTGCGGCGGTTGTACAACTCCAGTTCGTAAACAGCGAGGGTGGTGGTCAGGCGCTCGTCGAGCCAGTCGCTTTTTACCCCAAGCTCCTTCTGCCGCGTCAGCTCCGGGCTGGTGTCGTTGGTATTGCCGGCTGCGCCCGGCGTGATACCGATCAGGCCTCCGCCGACGGGCGAGAAGGTCTTGCTCCACGACGCGTAGAACGAGTGGTCGCGCCACGGCGTATAGACCACGCCCAGGCGCGGGCTGGTGGTGTTGCTGTCCTGTTGTTCTGACAGGTTGCGTATCTTGTTGGTGGTCTTTACCTCGAACTGGTCAAAGCGCACCCCCGCCAGGACCTGCCATTGATCGTTGAGGCGAATCTGGTCCTGCAGGTACAGGCCACGGCTGTCGACCACGGTATGGTTGTTGCTCGACAGCACCATCGGCCCGGTGTGCTGCAGGGCGCGGTTGGGGTTGTTCAGGTCCAGGCCCGGTACCGGACGGCCGCCGGCCGATGCGGCGGCAGCCGTGTACAGGGTTGGGTCGCGCCGCTGGTTGCCGAACTCCAGGCCCAGCAGCAGTTTGTGCTCCACGCCCCAGGTGGCGAAATCGCCTTCGGCTTCAAGGTTGTTGAACAGGTTGCGGGTGTTCAGGTCTTGTTGCCAGCGTTGGCGGGTCACCGCATTGTTGCTGGCGTTGTAGCCGGTGAGGTAGGTGTTGTCGAACTCGCTGTCGAGCTTGAACAGGCCCAGGGTATGGCGCAGTTGCCAGGTGTCGTTGAGCTGGTAGTTGAGCCGTGAACGCAAAGACTGCGCACGATCATCGATGTAGTCGCGCTGGGTATCGCCGTAGGTGGTGCTGCGGCTGACATCCGCCGGGCGCCCATTCACGCCGGGGATGCCGCGGTCGGGGGTACGGTTGTAACGGCTGTACTCGTACTGCACCAGCCAGTCGAGGTCGGGGCTGAGCTGCCAGCTCATCGACGGCGCGAACAGTTGGCGGTTGCCATCGATGCCGTCACGGAAGCTGTTGTTGTCCTGGTTGCCCATGTTCAGGCGCAGGCTGATGTTGTCGCTGGGGTCGGCGCTAAGGTCGGCATACAGGCTGCGCAGGTCTTCGCTACCGCCCTGGGCTTGGATGGAGGAGCGGCGGCCACGTTCCGGCGCCTTGCTCACCCGGTTGACGATGCCACCCTGGCTGCCACGGCCATACAGCACTGCTGCCGGCCCCTTGAGCACTTCGACACGCTCAATGTTGTGCAGGTCGCGCGTGTACTGGCTGTCGTCGCGAATGCCGTCCAGGTAGAAATCGTTGCTTGCCTCGAAGCCACGGATGCGCACGCTGTCAAAGCGCGTATCGGCGCCACTGCTGACGTTGGGTATGCCTTCAAGGGCCTTGCCCAGCGAGTCGCTGCCATAGTCCAAAACATTGGCGGTCTTCACGGTGTCGATGGCTTGGGGAACGTAGCGCACGGGGGTGGAAGTGCGGGTGGCGGTGCTCACTTCCTTGATGCGAGGGTTGTCTTCTTCGCGGTCGCTGTCTGCGGTCACCGTCAACTCGGGCAGGGTGGTGGTTGTGGCGCTGGCCAGGCTGGCGCTGAACAGCAACGAAAGGCCAAGCGTCAGGGGTGAAAGGCGGCAGGGGGCAAGCATGAAGGCATCCGGACCTAAGGCAGTTGATAAGGTGGTGCGAATGGTAATGCTTGCTATTTGCCTTTGCTCACCTATTTGTAAAGGCTCGTCTTTACATGTGTATCGCTTTGTAACTAGTCATTGGCGCGGCCTCGTATTCGCTGAAACACCCTACAAGGTGCTAAGACTTAGCTACTTTCAGAAAAATTATCCGTCGTTCTTGGTAAAGCGAATGGAAATGCCCTGTGTCACGGCATTATTTTGGTTATATCGACCTGCATTTCACGAGTTTTTGACATTTGTAATCGCACGCGGCTAGGATTCGGCCAACGCCTGCTGGCCATGACCTGGCCATGCTGCTGCACAAGGCCCGCCACACGACCTCCGGCGGGCCTTTCAGTTCGGATCCGCATAGCGTCGAACCTACGAAGGGGCGTTGGTTCCTGGCGTCATATTGCAGAGCGTTTTTGATTACGAAATAAGGAAAACAAGATGTTGAAAACCAGGATCAGCCTGGTCGCTTTGGCGATGATCGCCGCGACCCAGGCCCAGGCCAATGAGCAGGCCGAGAGCAAGGGCTTTATCGAAGACAGCCACGCAAACGTTCTTCTGCGTAACGCTTACATGGATCGCGACAAGAAACACGGCACCAAGGACCAGAGCGAGTGGGGCCAGGCTTTCATCGGCAACTTCTCCTCCGGCTTCACCCAGGGCACCGTGGGCGTCGGCGTTGACGCTTTCGGCCTGTATGCCGTGCGCCTGGACGGTGGCAAAGGCCGTAACGGCGCTGCCGGCGTCGACTTCTTCAAGGCCAGTGACACCGCGCCGAAGAACTCGCCGCACAATCTGGCGCGTGCTGGCGCCGCGATCAAGTTCCGCGTATCCAACACTGTACTCAAGTACGGTGACATGATGCCTGCTCTGCCGGTGCTGCAGTACGACGACAGCCGTCTGCTGCCTGAGAGCTACACCGGTACCTTCATCACCTCCAAGGAGATCGAGGGCCTGGAACTGAATGCCGGTCATTTCACCCAAGAGGCGCGCAAGAGTGCCGAGGGTCGTGACAGCGGCCACCTGAAGTCGATTGATGTGTTCGGTGGCAGCTACAAATTCACCGACAACTTCACGGCCTCCGCCTACACGTCCAACATCGAAGACGTGATGAAGAAGCACTACCTGGGCCTGAACTACGTCTTCCCGATCGCGGCAGACCAATCCCTGACCTTGGACTTCAACGGCTACAAGTCGGATATCAACAGCAAGTACGTGCAGAAAGCCGACCTGACTGGCGATGACAACACCATCTGGAGCCTTGCGGCTACCTATGCGTTCGGCCCGCACTCGGTGACCTTGGCGCACCAGCGCAGCACCGGCAGCACTGGCTACAACTATGGCTGGTACCAGGACCGAGGTGGCGTGGGTGATGGCGGTTCGACCATCTACCTGGCCAACTCCTACTGGTCTGACTTCAACGCCGAAGACGAGCGTTCCTGGCAGGTTGCCTATGGTCTGGACTTTGGCGCCTACGGCGTTCCGGGCCTGACCTACAAGATCGCTTACGTGCGTGGTGACAACATCAACACTCACGGCTACGGCGAAGGTAAGGAGCGTGAAATCTTCAACCAGCTTCGCTATGTAGTTCAGGACGGGCCGGCCAAGGACCTGTCGGTCAAGCTGCGTGGTTCCTGGCTGCGCACATCGGAAAGCGTTCGCCAGAACGGCTACTTCGACGACGGCAACGAAGTCCGCGTATTCGTCGAGTACCCGATCAGCATCTTCTGATACTGATCTGGCAGAGGGCTGCCCTGCAGCCCGTTCGCCGGCAAGCCGGCTTCCACTGGGTTTTGAGCTGAGCTTGAGAGCAGCGGGGTACCTGTGGGAGCCGGCTTGCCGGCGATGAGGCCGGTGCAGATGCCCGGCAATTCTGCCCTTCAAGCAGGCTCTGCTTCTTTTGTGCGAGCCGTTTTCGTTACAACCACTTCCCCCGTCTCCGGTGCAAAGCTGTCGCTGCGCGCCATCCGCCACATCCGCGCATAGAACTCGCTTTCGATCGAGCCGCTGAGTAATTCGCCGGGCTTGAGGAACTGATGCAAATCCGAAAACAGGCTGATCTCGCTGGTGCTGATGCGCCGTGCCAGGTGCTTGGGCTTGAGCTCCGACGGGTGCTCCAGGCCGGCGGCCGCCAGCATCTCGGCCAGGGCATGGAGGGTGTTGCGGTGGAAGCTGGCGACCCGCTGGGCCTTGTCCGGCACCACCAGCGCACGCTGGCGCAACGGGTCCTGGGTGGCAACACCGGTCGGGCACTTGTTGGTATGGCAGCTCTGTGACTGGATGCAACCGATGGCGAACATGAAACCGCGCGCCGAGTTGACCCAGTCGGCGCCGATGGCAAGCACGCTGGCGATATCGAAGGCGCTGACGATCTTGCCCGCCGCACCGATACGGATGCTCGAGCGCAGGTTCAGGCCTACCAAGGTGTTGTGCACGAACATCAGCCCTTCGCGCATGGGCACGCCCATGTTGTCGCTGAACTCGCGCGGCGCCGCGCCGGTGCCGCCTTCCTTGCCGTCGACGACGATGAAGTCCGGGGTGATGCCGGTGGCCAGCATGGCCTTGGCGATGCCCATGAATTCCCACGGGTGGCCCAGGCAGAACTTGAAGCCC
>NZ_MOMO01000099.1:0-9798 GCF_009933855.1 Pseudomonas sp. SG-MS2
TGCACCTGGCGCTGATCCTCGGCGTGGGCTTTACCGTGGTCAAGCCGGCTGAAATCCGCCAGACCATGGACATCACCCTGGCCACCTTCAAAAGCGAGAAGCCGCCCGAGAAGGCCGATTTCCAGGCCCAGGCCAACCAGCAAGGCAGCGGCACCCTTGAGAAGAAGGCGGTACCCACCACCACCGAGATCGCGCCGTTCCAGGACAGCAAGATCAACAAGGTCACCCCGCCGCCGGCGGCAAAACCTGAGGTGAAACCGCCGCCTGCGCCGCAAAAATCCGCCGTGGCCACCCAAGCCCCCAAGGCGCAGAAGGTCGAGCCCAAGCCAAAGGAAAGCAAGCCGCAGCCCAAACCGGCCGCAACGCCAGATTTCGACAGTTCGCAGCTGTCGAGCCAGATCGCCAGCCTCGAGGCCGAGCTGTCCAACGAACAGCAGATGTACGCCAAGCGCCCGCGCATCCACCGCCTGAACGCCGCCTCGACCATGCGCGACAAGGGCGCCTGGTACAAGGAGGAGTGGCGCAAGAAGGTCGAGCGGGTGGGCAACCTCAATTACCCCGACGAAGCACGCCGCCAGCAGATTTACGGCAACCTGCGGATGATGGTGTCGATCAACCGTGATGGCTCGCTCTATGAGGTGCTGGTGCTCGAGTCGTCCGGGCAGCCGGTGCTGGACCAGGCCGCCCAACGCATCGTGCGGCTGGCGGCGCCGTTTGCGCCGTTTACCGGCGACCTGGCGGAATACGACCGACTGGAAATCATCCGTACCTGGCGGTTTGCCCGTGGGGATCGGCTTTCCAGTAACTGAGCTGCAAGCTGCAAGCTCGAATGCCTTGTCAGCCTCGCCACCTGGCGCCACACTATCCCCCATGAAAAACCTCGCCCCGAGCTACCTAAAGCATCAGTTCCTGATCGCCATGCCGCACATGGCCGATCCGAACTTTGCCCAGACCCTCACGTACATCGTCGAGCACAACGCCAATGGCGCCATGGGCCTGGTGGTCAATCGACCTCAGGAGCTGAACCTGGCGGACATTCTCGAGCAGTTGCGCCCGGACGAGGAACCGCCGGCCAGCACCCTGCAGGTACCGATCTACCAGGGCGGCCCGGTGCAGACCGACCGCGGCTTCGTACTGCACAGCAGCGAATGCAGCTACCAGGCCACTGTCGAGCTGCAAGGCCTGTCGCTGTCCACCTCGCAGGATGTGCTGTTCGCCATTGCCGAAGGAGTAGGGCCACAAAAGAGCCTGATCACCCTGGGCTATGCCGGCTGGGAAGCCGGGCAACTGGAGGCGGAACTCGCCGATAACGCCTGGCTGAACTGCCCGTTCGATGCGGACATCATTTTTGGCCTGGCCAGTGAACAGCGCCTGGGGGCCGCAGCCGCCAGCCTGGGCATCAACCTCAGCCTGCTGACCAGCCAGGCGGGCCACGCCTGATGGCCGAGCTACGCCTGCTGCTGGGCTTCGACTACGGCAGCAAACAGATCGGTGTGGCCGTCGGCCAGGTAGTGACCGGCCAGGCACGTGAACTGTGCACGCTCAAAGCGCAGAATGGCGTGCCGGACTGGGCCCAGGTGGAAAAACTGATCAATGAGTGGAAGCCCGATGCCATCGTTGTCGGCCTGCCATTGAACATGGACGGCACGCCAAGCGAAATGAGCGCCCGCGCCGAAAAGTTCGCCCGCCGCCTCAACGGCCGTTTCAACCTGCCGGTGCACACCCACGACGAACGCCTGACCACTTTCGAGGCCAAGGGCGAGCGCATGGCCCGCGGCGGCCAGCGCGGCAGTTACCGTGACAACCCGGTCGATGCCATCGCCGCGGCCCTGCTGCTGCAAGGCTGGCTGGAGGCCAATACCTAATTTTCCGCTTTGCCGTCGGGCCAACCCGGCGCCCTCCAGGAGACACGCAATGAGCCTACCCAATCCCGCCGATCTGATCCGGCAGATGGCTGTCGACCTTCGCGCCCATCTCGCCCGCCGCGGCATCACCGAGCCGCGTTACATCGGCATCCGCACCGGCGGCGTCTGGGTAGCCCAGGCCCTGCAGCAGGAACTGGCCGATGCCAGCCCGCTGGGCACCCTGGACGTGTCGTTCTACCGCGACGATTTCAGCCAGAACGGCCTGCACCCTCAAGTGCGCCCGTCAGAGCTGCCGTTCGAGGTCGAAGGCCAGCACCTGGTACTGATCGACGACGTGCTGATGAGCGGCCGCACCATTCGCGCCGCGCTCAACGAACTGTTCGATTACGGCCGCCCGGCCAGCGTGACCCTGGTCTGCCTGCTTGACCTGGACGCCGGCGAACTGCCGATCCGCCCCAACGTGCTGGGTGCCACCCTGTCGCTGGCGGCCCATGAACGGGTAAAATTGACCGGCCCCGCACCGCTCGTACTCGAGCGCCAGGACCTCGCCACCGCTTCCGCCCTTTAAGAGTCCACTCGCGATGACGCCAATCGACGCCAAGCGCCCGCTGCAGCTCAATGATCAGGGCCAGCTGCGCCACTTTCTCTCGCTCGACGGTTTGCCCCGCGAACTGCTCACCGAGATCCTCGACACCGCCGACTCGTTCCTCGAAGTCGGCGCACGGGCCGTCAAGAAAGTCCCGTTGCTGCGCGGCAAGACCGTGTGCAACGTGTTCTTCGAGAACTCGACCCGCACCCGCACCACCTTCGAACTGGCCGCCCAGCGCCTGTCGGCCGACGTGATCAGCCTGAATGTGTCGACCTCCTCGACCAGCAAGGGCGAAACCCTGTTCGACACCCTGCGCAACCTCGAAGCCATGGCCGCCGACATGTTCGTCGTGCGCCACTCCGACTCGGGTGCCGCGCACTTCATCGCCGAGCATGTATGCCCGGATGTCGCGGTGATCAACGGCGGTGACGGCCGCCATGCGCACCCGACCCAAGGCATGCTCGACATGCTGACCATCCGCCGCCACAAAGGCAGCTTCGAGAACCTGTCCGTGGCGATCGTCGGCGATATCCTGCACTCGCGTGTGGCCCGCTCCGACATGCTCGCGCTCAAGGCGCTGGGCTGCCCGGACATCCGCGTGATCGGCCCGAAAACCCTGATCCCGATCGGTATCGAGCAGTACGGCGTGAAGGTCTACACCGACCTCACCGAAGGGCTGAAGGACGTCGATGTGGTGATCATGCTGCGCCTGCAGCGTGAACGCATGGCCGGCGGCCTGCTGCCCAGCGAGGGTGAGTTCTACCGCCTGTTCGGCCTGACCACCGCGCGCCTTGCCGGCGCCAAGCCGGACGCCATCGTCATGCACCCGGGGCCGATCAACCGCGGCGTGGAGATCGAGTCGGCGGTGGCCGACGGTAAGCATTCGGTGATCCTCAACCAGGTCACCTACGGCATCGCCGTGCGCATGGCGGTGCTGTCCATGGCCATGAGCGGGCAGAACACGCAACGTCAACTCGACCAGGAGAACGCCCAGTGACCCTCAGCATTCTTGGCGCCCGGGTCATCGACCCCAAGAGTGGCCTGGACCAAGTCACCGACCTGCACCTGGACGGTGGCCGCATTGCCGCCATCGGCGCGGCCCCGGCCGGCTTCAGCGCCAGCCGTACAATCCAGGCAGATGGCCTGATCGCCGCACCCGGCCTGGTCGACCTCGGTGTATCGCTGCGCGAGCCGGGTTACAGCCGCAAGGGCACCATTGCCAGTGAAACCCGCGCCGCCGTGGCCGGAGGCGTCACCAGCCTGTGCTGCCCACCGCAGACCAAGCCGGTGCTCGATACCTCGGCAGTGGCCGAGCTGATCCTCGACCGCGCCCGCGAAGCCGGCAACAGCAAGGTCTACCCCATCGGCGCCCTGACCAAGAGCCTGGAAGGCGAGCAACTGGCCGAACTGGTCGCCCTGCGTGACACCGGTTGCGTAGCCTTCGGTAACGGCCTGAAAGAAATCCCCAACAACCGTACCCTGGCCCGTGCCCTGGAATACGCTGCCACCTTCGACCTGACCGTGGTCTTCCACTCCCAGGACCGCGACCTGGCCCAGGGCGGCCTGGCCCATGAAGGCGCGATGGCCAGTTTCCTCGGCCTGCCCGGCATTCCGGAAACCGCCGAGACCGTTGCCCTGGCGCGCAACCTGCTGCTGGTCGAGCAGGCCGGCGTACGTGCGCACTTCACCCAGATCACCAGCGCCCGTGGCGCGCGGCTGATCGCCCAGGCCCAACAACTCGGCCTGCCAGTGACCGCCGATGTGGCGTTGTACCAGCTGATCCTCACCGACGAGTCGCTGCGGGAGTTCTCAAGCCTCTACCACGTGCAGCCGCCACTGCGTAGCGCCGCCGACCGCGATGGCCTGCGCGAAGCGGTCAGATCGGGCGTGATCCAGGCGATCTCCAGCCATCACCAGCCGCACGAACGCGATGCCAAGCTCGCCCCGTTCGGTGCCACCGAGCCCGGTATCAGCAGCGTCGAACTGCTGCTGCCATTGGCCATGACGCTGGTGGAAGACGGCCTGCTCGACCTGCCGACCCTGCTCGCCCGCCTGACCAGCGGCCCGGCGGCCGCCATGCGCCTGCCGGCGGGTGAACTGAAGGTCGGTGGCTCGGCGGATCTGGTGCTGTTCGATGCCAAGGCCTCGACGGTTGCCGGCGAGCAGTGGTACTCGCGCGGCGACAACTGCCCGTTCATCGGCCACTGCCTGCCCGGCGCTGTGCGTTACACCGTGGTCGACGGGCACGTCTGCCACGAGGGCTGAGTAAGCACACCGCTCGCTGTAGGAGCGGCCTTGTGTCGCGAAAGGGGTGCGAAGCAGCCCCGGGAATTTCCGAATAGTGCCGGGATCTTGGGGCCGCTTTGCGGCCCTTTCGCGACACAAGGCCGCTCCTACAGCGACCGCGCCCCGCACAGGCTGATAGCAACCATTCATCCCCCTCGGTTGAAATCCTTCCCCCCACCCCCATATGAGTCTGCATCAGGCAATTTTGCCCCGCTGCGTGGAGACTCTCCCCTTGACCACCATCGTTTCTGTCCGCCGTCACGGCAAAGTCGTCATGGGCGGCGACGGCCAGGTATCTCTCGGCAACACCGTCATGAAAGGCAACGCCAAAAAGGTACGTCGCCTGTACAACGGTGAGGTCATCGCCGGTTTCGCCGGCGCCACCGCCGACGCGTTCACCCTGTTCGAGCGCTTCGAAGCCCAACTGCAGAAACACTCCGGCCATTTGGTGCGGGCCGCCGTCGAGCTGGCCAAAGAATGGCGTACCGACCGCTCCCTGAGCCGCCTGGAGGCCATGCTGGCCGTGGCCAACAAGGACGCATCGCTGATCATCACCGGCAACGGTGACGTGGTCGAGCCAGAAGACGGCCTGATCGCCATGGGCTCCGGCGGCGCCTACGCCCAGGCCGCGGCCCGCGCCCTGCTGAACAAGACTGACCTCTCGGCCCGCGAAATCGCCGAGACCGCACTGAACATCGCCGGTGACATCTGCGTGTTCACCAACCACAACCTGACCATCGAGGAGCAGGACCTGGCCGAGTGATCAGCTGTTCTGGCGCCCCGTCCCGGTGACGGGGCTTTTCCACGCTGACTCATTCTGCTCGAGGACCATTTTCATCATGTCCATGACCCCCCGCGAGATCGTCCACGAACTCAACCGCCACATCATCGGCCAGGACGACGCCAAGCGCGCCGTGGCCATCGCCCTGCGCAACCGCTGGCGGCGGATGCAGCTGCCAGCCGAGCTGCGCGCCGAGGTGACGCCTAAAAACATTCTGATGATCGGCCCCACCGGCGTCGGCAAGACCGAAATTGCCCGCCGCCTGGCCAAGCTGGCCAACGCACCATTCCTCAAGGTCGAAGCGACCAAGTTCACCGAGGTGGGCTACGTTGGCCGCGATGTCGAGTCGATCATCCGCGACCTGGCCGACGCCGCGATGAAGATGCTGCGCGAGCAAGAGATCATCCGCGTGCGCCACCGCGCCGAAGATGCCGCCGAAGACCGTATTCTCGACGCCCTGCTGCCGCAGGCCCGGGTCACCAGCTTCAGCGAGGAAGCCGCGCAGACCAGCAGCGACTCCAATACCCGCCAGCTGTTCCGCAAGCGCCTGCGTGAAGGCCAACTGGACGACAAGGAAATCGAAATCGAGGTGGCCGACGCCGTCGGCGTCGAAATCGCCGCGCCGCCCGGCATGGAAGAGATGACCAACCAGCTGCAGAGCCTGTTCGCCAACATGGGCAAGGGCAAGCGCAAGGCGCGCAAGCTCAAGGTCAAAGAAGCGCTGAAGATGGTTCGCGACGAAGAAGCGAGCCGCCTGGTCAACGATGATGACTTGAAGGCAAAGGCCCTGGAAGCGGTCGAACAGCACGGCATCGTATTCATCGACGAAATCGACAAGGTGGCCAAGCGTGGCAACGTCGGCGGCGCTGATGTGTCCCGTGAAGGCGTGCAGCGCGACCTGCTGCCACTGATCGAAGGCTGCACCGTCAACACCAAGCTGGGCATGGTCAAGACCGACCACATCCTGTTCATCGCCTCCGGCGCGTTCCACCTGAGCAAGCCGAGCGACCTGGTCCCTGAACTGCAAGGCCGCCTGCCGATCCGCGTGGAGCTCAAGGCGCTGACCCCGGAAGACTTCGAGCGCATCCTGCAAGAGCCGCACGCTTCGCTGACCGAGCAGTACCGCGAGCTGCTCAAGACCGAAGGCCTGAACATCGAGTTCAAGGCAGACGGTATCAAGCGCCTGGCCGAGATCGCCTTCCAGGTCAACGAGAAGACCGAGAACATCGGTGCCCGCCGCCTGCACACCCTGCTCGAGCGCCTGCTCGAAGAGGTGTCGTTCAGTGCCGGCGACCTGGCCAGTGCACATGATGAAGCACCGATCCAGATCGACGCAGCGTACGTGAACGGCCATCTGGGTGAGCTGGCCCAGAACGAAGACCTGTCGCGCTACATCCTTTAAGCGGCGAGCTGCAAGCTGCAAGCTGCAAGCGACAAGCTGTTTGGCGTCGCTTGCAGCACTGCTGCTCACATGATCTTTCCATGGTGGCTCTAATATCACTTCTTGCAGCTTGAAGCTTGAAGCTTGAAGCTTGAAGCTTGAAGCTTGTCGCTCAGAAGAGATTCAGACCATGGCCCGCATGCCAACCGCCATCAACCTGCACAAAGCCTCCAGGACACTCAGCCTCACCTACGGTCCCGACGAGGCCTACCACCTGCCCGCCGAATTCCTGCGCGTGCACTCCCCCTCCGCCGAGGTCCAGGGCCACGGCAACCCCATCCTGCAATTCGGCAAGATCAATGTCGGCCTCAGCGGCCTTGAGCCCGCTGGCCAATATGCACTGAAACTGACCTTCGACGACGGCCATGACAGCGGGCTGTTCACCTGGGAATACCTGGAGCAACTGTGCCTGCGTCAGGAACAACTCTGGGCCGAGTACCTCGATGAGTTGCACAAGGCCGGCAAATCCCGCGATCCTGCCGAAACAGTGGTCAAACTGATGCTCTAGCTCAAGCCTTCCACGCTTTAGAGCGCATTTTCTAATCTCATCTGCTTGAATGCCCTACAGACAGCTCATTCAAGGGCTGTCTTGCGCATTACATGAAAGTCGGGTAACCAATGGAGCTGGCAAGTTCCCTGCATTGCTTTGAAGGCAGTCAGGGCATGGCCGGTATGTAGAGGTCGCGAGCGAAAGCAGGCTGTCTTCACACGCAGATTCCCCCGCAGCTCATCGCCGATTGCATCCGGCCCGCAGCACCGCTGTTCCTTATCACTGGTCACCCGAGTAGCAGTACCGGGCTGTCGACTGTGCATGCGCCACAGCAAACCGGTACTCGTCTCAGGACAACGGAGCGTCGTAGATGAGTAACAAGAACAACGATGAGTTGCAGCGGCAAGCCTCGGACAACACCCTGGGCCTGAACCCGGTCATCGGCATCCGCCGCAAGGACCTGCTGAGCTCTGCGCGTACCGTGCTGCGCCAGGCCGTGCGCCAGCCGCTGCACAGCGCCAAACACGTGGCACATTTCGGCCTGGAGCTGAAAAACGTGCTGCTGGGCAAGTCCAGCCTGGCCCCCGAGGGCGACGACCGTCGCTTCCAGGACCCGGCCTGGAGCAAGAACCCGCTGTACCGCCGCTACCTGCAAACCTATCTGGCCTGGCGCAAGGAGCTGCAGGACTGGATCGGCAACAGCGACCTGTCGCCCCAGGACATCAGCCGTGGGCAATTCGTCATCAACCTGATGACCGAAGCCATGGCGCCGACCAATACCCTGTCCAACCCGGCGGCGGTCAAACGCTTCTTCGAAACCGGCGGCAAGAGCCTGCTCGACGGCCTGTCCAACCTGGCCAAGGACGTGGTCAACAATGGTGGCATGCCCAGCCAGGTCAACATGGACGCCTTTGAAGTGGGCAAGAACCTCGGTACCAGCGAAGGCGCCGTGGTGTACCGCAATGACGTGCTGGAGCTGATCCAGTACAGCCCCATCACCGAGCAGGTGCACGCCCGCCCTTTGCTGGTGGTGCCGCCACAGATCAACAAGTTCTACGTCTTCGACCTGAGCCCTGAGAAAAGCTTGGCGCGCTTCTGCCTGCGCTCGCATCAGCAGACCTTCATCATCAGTTGGCGCAACCCGACCAAAGCCCAGCGGGAGTGGGGCCTGTCGACCTACATCGACGCACTCAAGGAAGCGGTCGACGCGGTCCTGGCGATTACCGGCAGCAAGGACCTGAACATGCTCGGTGCCTGCTCCGGCGGCATCACCTGCACCGCACTGGTTGGCCACTACGCCGCGCTGGGCGAGAAGAAGGTGAATGCGCTGACCCTGCTGGTCAGCGTGCTGGACACCACCCTGGATACCCAGGTGGCATTGTTCGTCGACGAGCAGACTCTGGAGTCGGCCAAGCGCCACTCCTACCAGGCCGGCGTGCTCGAAGGCAGCGACATGGCCAAAGTGTTCGCCTGGATGCGCCCCAACGACCTGATCTGGAACTACTGGGTCAACAACTACCTGCTCGGCAACGAGCCGCCCGTATTCGACATCCTGTTCTGGAACAACGACACCACGCGCCTGCCGGCGGCCTTCCACGGCGACCTGATCGAGATGTTCAAGAACAACCCGTTGACCCGCGCCGATGCACTGGAAGTGTGCGGGACCGCCATCGACCTGAAAAAGGTCAAGTGCGACATCTTCAGTGTGGCCGGCACCGCCGACCATATTACCCCGTGGCAGTCGTGCTACCGCTCGGCGCACCTGTTTGGCGGCAAGATCGAGTTTGTCCTGTCCAACAGCGGCCACATCCAGAGCATCCTCAACCCGCCGGGCAACCCCAAGGCGCGTTTCCTGACCGGCGCGGACCGCCCCGGCGACGCATTGGCCTGGCAAGAGAACGCAGACAAGCATGCCGACTCCTGGTGGCTGTATTGGCAGGCATGGCTGAGCGAGCGCGCCGGCGACCTGAAAAAGGCGCCGGCCCGCCTGGGCAACCGTGCCTATGCCGCAGGTGAAGCCGCACCGGGAACTTACGTTCACGAACGTTGAGTTGTAACGCCGTGGCTGCCCACCGGCGGGCCACGGCGCTTCATTCACCACAGAGTCATGCGCATGTCGTCACACTACATATTCCGGACCGTCGAGCTGGACGACCAGTCCATCCGCACTGCCGTGCGCCCAGGCAAGCCGCACCTGACGCCGCTGCTGATCTTCAATGGCATCGGCGCCAACCTGGAGCTGGTGTTCCCGTTCATCGAAGCGCTGGACCCGGACCTCGAAGTCATTGCCTTCGACGTGCCAGGCGTGGGTGGCTCCTCCACCCCCCGCCACCCCTATCGCTTCCC
>NZ_MOMO01000100.1:0-5271 GCF_009933855.1 Pseudomonas sp. SG-MS2
ATTGGCCTCTACCCCGACGTGGGCGCCAGCTGGTTTCTTGCGCGCCTGCCGGGCAAGCTCGGGCTGTTTCTGGGGCTGACCGGCGCCCCCATCAATGCCCGGGACGCCATCGACCTGGGCTTGGCGGACCGATTCTTTGGCGAGCATCAACAAGAAGGGCTTATCGAAGAATTGTTGCAACTGAACTGGCAAGAGCAGACCGACCTGCAGCTGAACAGCCTGCTCAAGGCCGAACAGCACCGCGCCTATGCCGAACTGCCGGAGGCGCAATGGCTGCCCCGGCGCCAGGTGATCGATGCGCTGCTCGATGTTGCCGACCCGGCGGCCGCGTGGCGTGCACTGGAGGGGCTCAGGCAGCATAACGACCCATTGTTGGCTGATGCAGGCCAACGCCTGCAGGAGGGCTGCCCGCTCACGGCGCACCTGGTCTGGGAACAGATCCGTCGGGCCCGGCACCTGTCATTGGCCCAGGTATTCCAGATGGAATACAGCATGAGCCTCAATTGCTGCCGTCACCCCGAATTCAGCGAAGGCGTGCGCGCCCGCCTGCTGGACAAGGACAACCACCCACGCTGGCACTGGCCGGATGTTGCGCAAGTGCCGGCGGCCGTGGTCGAAGCCCATTTTGTGAAGGTATGGGAGGGGCGCCACCCGTTGGCCGATCTTGCCTGACCTGGGCCGCTCCGCGCGCCCCCGTCAACCTTCACCGTCGCCAGTTGCGATCACCACTGCGGCCACCACCGGGACGGCGGTCACCATCACCCCGTCCATTGGAGTGCCAACGGTCGTTCTGGTACCGCCGGCTATCGTTGCGGTAATCATGCCGGTCACGATCACGGCCGTAGTCATAACGCTGGCGGTTGCCGTAGTCGTGACGCGGGTTGCCATGCCACTGCTTCATCCCCGGCTGCGGGTGCGGACGGTATTGCGGCACGGGCGCAGGCCGGTAGTAACGCGGTGCCGGCTGGTAGTAATAGCGCGGTTGGGGGGCTACGTAATAGCGGTCATGGCGGTAATAACCCGGCGAGGCATACCGGTCAGCGGTGTAGTAATCCGTACGATAATAACGGCCTCCCTCGTGGTAAGGCACGCAGGCGGTTGTCATCAGGCCCAACAGGGCGATCAACAGAATTCGATAGGACATGGCGGCCTCCTGGACCGCTGGGGTGCCCGTACAGCGGCGCTGCCGAGCGTCGAAGCCAAAGCGAACATCGACAATGAATGAGACATTGTCGCCATCGTGCAGTGCCATTTGCGCAATAATTTGAAATAGCTTGGATACCCCAATAAACCTGCAGTCTTTTTCCGGCCATATCACTAGAATGAGCACCTCGACGATGCAAGCAGGCCGGCCGCAACCGTGCCTGCATTGAACACCCCGGACTAGTGTATGAATGACAGCCAGCACTGCCCTGCCTGCGGCGCCCTCAACCAATGCACCCTGGCCGACCCGCGCACTGCGCCAGCAGCCTGCTGGTGCTACGCCGTGAACATCGACCCCGCAGTTCTGAAGGCCCTGCCAACCGAGCTGCGCGACAAATCCTGCCTCTGCCCGCGCTGCGCCGCAGGGGCAGGTCTGCCCGAGAACGCGCCCGCCCAGGTCGAGGCAGAAAAGCGCTAGACTGCGCGCCCCTCCCCTCGACGTCCTCGATGCCATGCGCCTTGACCGCTTCCTCGCCAACCTGCCCAGCTATAACCGCCAGCAAGTACGCCTGCTGCTGGTACAGCGCCGCGTGCGGGTGGATGGCGAAACGGTAGCCGACCCACGGGCTGAAGTCCGCGAATTCAGCCGTATCGAGGTGGATGATCAACTACTCCAGGCGGGGCGCCCGGCGCGCTACCTGATGCTGCACAAACCGGCCGGCTGCGTCAGCGCCACGCACGACCCACAGCACCGCACCGTACTCGATTTGCTGCCTGCGCCGTTGCGCGAGGACCTGCACATTGCCGGGCGGCTCGACTACAACACCACCGGGCTGATGATCCTGACCAACGACGGCCAATGGTCGCGGCGCCTGACCCAGCCGGCGACCAAGCTGCCCAAGCACTACCTGGTGGAAACGGAAGATGAAATCGGCGCGCATTACGTCGACAAGTTTCGCACAGGCTTCTACTTCGCCTTCGAAGACCTGACCACCCTCCCCGCGCAACTGGACATCCTTGGCCCGCGCACGGCGAGGCTGGCCATCATTGAAGGGCGTTATCACCAGGTCAAGCGCATGTTCGGCTACTTCGACAACAAGGTTGTAGGGTTGCACCGGGAAACCATGGGCGCGATCCAGCTCGATCCAGGCTTGGCGCCGGGTGAATTCCGGGCACTCACGGCTATGGAAATCGCCTCGGTCTAGGCCGCTTCAGGCACTGTCCGGACGTCATACGACCGCCCGGCGACAAAAGTCACAATTTCACCCAGCCGGCACTTGCGTGATCCTCAACCCACTGCTTGACTCCTAACTTGTCGGTCCGTGCGTGACTCGCCAGTCACACCGCGCGCCAGACACCTTTTTGCCGGCTACCCAAGGCCTCGATGCCTTGGAGCACGGCAAATTGCCCGCCAAAAACAATACCGTCGACACGTGTGCCAAGGATCGACACAGGGCCCCGGTAATTCCTTCAGGCAAATGCCTACCTGTCATAAAGAACGTGCACCCTAGGTGACGCGAACACCCTTTTTGCGCCAGGAGTCGATGACATGAGGCCAGAAATCGCTGTACTTGATATCCAAGGTCAGTATCGGGTTTACACGGAGTTCCATCGCGCGGATGCAGCCGAGAAGACGATCATCCTGATCAATGGCTCACTGGCCACCACGGCTTCGTTCGCCCAGACGGTGCGTAACCTGCACCCACAATTCAACGTCGTGCTGTACGACCAGCCCTACTCCGGCAAGTCCAAGGCACATAACCGCCAGGAACGCCTGATCAGCAAGGAAGACGAGGCGCATATCCTGCTTGAGCTGATCGAGCACTTCCAGGCCGACCACGTGATGTCGTTCTCCTGGGGCGGTGCCTGCACCCTGCTGGCGCTGGCGCACCAGCCTCGCATGGTGAAAAAGGCGGTGGTCAGCTCGTTCTCACCGGTGATCAACGAACCGATGCGCGACTACCTGAACCGTGGTTGCCAGTACCTGGCTGCCTGCGATCGCTACCAGGTCGGCAACCTGGTCAACGACACCATTGGCAAGCACCTGCCATCGCTGTTCAAGCGCTTCAACTACCGGCACGTCAGCAGCCTGGACAGCCACGAGTATGCGCAGATGCACTTCCACATCAACCAGGTGCTGCAGCATGACCTGGAACGGGCACTGCGAGGCGCGCGCAACATCGACATCCCGGTGCTGTTCATCAACGGCGACCGTGACGAGTACACCACCCCAGAAGACGCTCGCCAGTTCGGCAACCATGTCGGCAAGAGCCACTTCACGGTGATCCGTGATGCCGGGCACTTCCTGGACATGGAGAACAAGACGGCCTGCGAAGCCACACGCAGCGCGTTGCTCGGCTTCCTCAAGCCGACCGTGCGCCAGGCCCGGGCACGCACCCCGTACAATGCCAGCCAAGAGCAGCATGCATGGGCCATCTGAGTGCATCGGCGCCCTGTAGCCATGGCCTGCAGGCTATGGGCGCCGACAGCTTTTTTTCACCGGTTTATAACGAGGGCTTCTAATTCCAGGCAGGTTCTGGTAAAAAGTCGGGCGCAGACGCGGGTATAGTTTAATGGTAGAACAGTAGCTTCCCAAGCTTCCGACGAGGGTTCGATTCCCTCTACCCGCTCCACACCGCATTACCGCATGGCGTTCAACCAGCGTCATCGCTGCCCCTGAGGCGAAGATCATCCGCAAGTCGATCTGCTTGCCGCCTTCAACAGCTCAGTACCCCAGCCTTTTCAGCAAACCTGGCTCACTTGCAGCCGGGCGATCATAAAAGCGCAGTAGCGCACCCGCCCTGTTGGTAAAGATCCCATCCACCCCTGCCTTCATGCTTGCGGCGAAGTCCTGCGCGTCATCGAGCGTATAGACGTGCACCAGCAGCCCGCGCTCATGGCTGGCCTGGTTCATCCATGGCTGAATGAGATCGGCATAGCTCTGTTCGCCCAGCTTGCTGCGCTTGGCAGAAGGCCCGGTACCGATCGCACCGCCCTGCTTGGCGAAGTCCAGCCAGCGCAGGAACTCAGCCCGGCTCTTCGGTTGCTGGCGTGCATAAAAAGCGGCCTTGTCGCTTTCGCCTGAATCCGCCAAATCTTGTCCCGAGGCCGGTGCTATGGCCTTGGTACCCACCCACAGCAGCAGAATCTTCGGTACCTGCGGCATCGCCTCGTGCAGCAACGCCAGGCTGTTGCGATCGAATGTCTGCAACACTACGCGCCCAGGCCGATCGAGCCAGCCACGGGCCTCCAAGCGCTCTTCGAGCTGCCGTTCAATGCCTGGAAACTGGCTGGGAACCTTGGTCTCGATATACAAACCGGGCTGGCGCTGCGGGTTGCCTTCGGCAATATCGATGACTTCGTCAAGGGTAAGGATCGACAGTTTGGCGAACGATGCCCTGGCACGTGCCGGGTAGGCGTTGTTGAACCAGCTGCCGGCGTCCAGTGACCTGAGCTCGGCGAGGCTGAAGGCACTGACCGGGCTGTGTTTGCGCTCGGGGAAACGCTCGGCGACATCGCTGGTACGTGACAGCTCATCGTCGTGGACCACGACCAGCACGCCGTCGCGCGTGCGCTGCAGGTCCAGCTCCAGGTAGTCGGCGCCCAACTCGCGGGCCAACAGGTAGGCAGGCCTGGTGGATTCCGGTGCGTCGTAAGAGGCGCCGCGGTGAGCGATCACGGCCGGGTATGGTATGCCGTGGGCTGCGGCGAGGGCTGTGCCGTCCGTTGCCAAGGCCACTGAGCCCGGCCCCAGTGCTGCCAAGGCCAGCATCCCGATCAAACACTTGCGCATGTGAAGTCCTCTTTCATTCTGCGAACCTTGTCGTGGCTGTAGCGCAACCCTCGCACACATTGCATGACATGCTAAAGTCGCCCCCGTTTCCCGCTCCAGCGAATGGACCCATCATGCCCGCACTAGACGCCCACCTCGCCACCTGGCAGGAACTCGCCCAACGCCACCCCTGCGATGCCCTGCTACTGGGCAACGGCGCCAGCCGCGTGCTGTGGAAATCATTCGGCTATTTCTCGCTGTTCGAGGAGGCCCAGCGCGCCGGCCGCAAGAAAGGCCTGGCAATCAGCGACCAGGCCTTGTTCAAGTCCTTGGGCACTGAATTGTTCGAGCCGGTG
>NZ_MOMO01000101.1:0-5309 GCF_009933855.1 Pseudomonas sp. SG-MS2
GCAGGCTTGGCCGCAGCAGCGCGCGATGGCGCCTTGGCTGCAGCCGCTTTGGCAGCGGCCGGTTTGGCTGCAGGTTTAGCCGCAGCCTTGGCCGGGGCTTTTACGGCAGCAGGCTTGGCAGCAGCGCGCGACGGCGCCTTGGCAGCGGCGGCCTTGGCAGGCGCTTTTGCGGCAGCTTTGGCGGCCGGCCTTGCTGCAGGTTTGGCCGCTGCTCTGGCAGGCACTTTTGCAGTGGCTGGCTTAGCCGATTTGGCTGCCACAGCCCGCTGGTCCAGTGCCTTGCCAGCAGCCTCACGCACCTTGCCTACACCCTGGGCCAGCTTCAGGCTTTCCTGGGCATCGCGTTTGAGTTGCTGAATATAAGTACGGGTTTGCGTCTGACGCTCTTTGAGCGAGTCGAGCAACGACTCAAGTTCACCAATGGCTTTCTGGGCTTTGCCCTGGGCCTTGGCTTTACCTGCCTTGGCCGCGTCCTGCAACTTCAGGCGACCGTTGTGCAGTTTTTCCTGGGCCTTGCCACGCTGCTTTTCCAACTTTGCCAGCAGTTTTTCCGCATCAGCCAGCGCTTGCGAGCAGGCATCTTCCAAGTGTTCGAGCAAGCTGCCCGAAAGTTGCTGGAGCAGGTGTAACGGCGTACTTACAGGCTTCTTCTTGGCCGACATGGTTTACCTCCTGGCTGACGAGTTTGCGGCTAATACTATGCTTGTGCTGCTACCGCCGCTAGGGCATGTTGACAGTATCGTTGGCGCCGCGTTGCATGCCTGGGCAAAGTTGTTGTCTTGCAGCTGCGTGAAAGTGTAGTTGCTTAGCAAATCGTTGCCGACATTTACGCAAATCGAAGCAACAAGGCTGGCATACTTCGCAGCTCTTGAGCTCGGAGTTGACCATGCCTCGTTATCTTTTTATCGGCCTGTGCCTGGCGGCTCCTATCGCACTCGCCGCCCCCGAAACGGCTCCTGCCAGCGATCACGACGTGGCCTACAGCCTGGGCGCCAGCCTTGGAGAGCGACTGCGCCAGGAAGTGCCTGGATTGCAGCTGGAGGCGTTGGTTGAAGGCCTTCGCCAGTCCTATCAGAACCAGCCCCTCAAACTCGACAAGGCTCGCATGCAAGCCATTCTTCAGCAGCATGAAGAACAGGCGAACAACGCCGCCGTGCAAGCCGAAGTGGAAAAACTGCAAGCTATCGAGGCGCGTTTCATGGCCAATGAACGCGCACGCGCCGGTGTGCATGAGCTGCCTGAGGGCGTGCTCTACAGTGAACTGAAAAGTGGTATCGGCGCGCAGCCCAACCCCAAGGGCAAGGTGCAAGTACGCTATGTAGGCAAGTTGCCTGACGGCACGGTGTTCGATCAGAACCTGCAGCCACAGTGGTTCAGCCTGGACTCGGTCATCGAAGGGTGGCAGGTGGCGTTGCCACACATGAAAGCAGGAGCGAAATGGCGCCTGGTGATCCCCTCGGCACAAGCCTACGGTGCCGAGGGCGCGGGTGATCTGATCGCGCCCTATACACCTCTGGTGTTCGAAATCGAGCTGCTGGCGGTCGGCGGCTGACGTCGACCCTCAGGCCTGGACCGCGTCTTCTTCCTTGTGCGCGTTGTGCAACACCTCGATCAGGCAGTCTTCGAGCTCGAAGCGTTCGTGCAGCAGGCTGCCGAGCTTGCCGAGTTTATCGGCGAAGCGCTCAGTGTCCTTGCAATCACCTTTCTCGCAATGGTCATTGAAAGCCAGCGCAATCTGGGTAATGTCATTGATCCGCGGGTTGATCTCTTCAGCCAGCTTCAGCGCTTTCTGGTCACCAAACGCCTTGGCCTCGGTGACCAGTTGTTCACTGACCTCGAAATGCCAGGCTGACACGTAATCGACAAGCACCGCACAAAAGTCGCGGCTCTTGTCCTTGTCCGCAAATGCCGGCTTGGCATCGCGCAAGGCACCGAAGGCCTGAACCAACTCCTCCCGCTCCTTGAGCCAGGTGTCGATCAGCTTGTGAACCCCACCCCAGCGTTCCTGGGCGTTCTGACAACTATCGAGCATGGCGATCTCTTCCCTTCTGGGTAGATGCCGCTGCACCTCGCACCCCGATCGTGCGGTACAAAGGTGACATCAGCAGGACGGCATCGAGCAGTTGTGTTTTTGGTATGCGTGCTGGGAGATTATTCCCGCGCGTGCTGCCCTTCAAGGTACGCAGCAGACAAAGTTCATACAAGTGTTTAATACCCTGGGGTATCACCACTGGTCGTGCCGGCTACCGCAACCGCGCCAACTCAAGCTTTGCCCAGTGTGCGGAAACGATACGCCAGTAGGCAGGTCAAGGGCAGCACTGCCAGCAGCAAGAAGGCCAGCAGGCTCCATTCGGGCAAGGTCAGGTCGAGAAAGCTCCAGGTCAACGAGCTGCAATCGGGGCCGCCGAGCAAGAGTTGACGGGCCGCTTCACGCCAGGAGCTTTCCACGACATGCCAGAAAGGCGCCGGGCACTCGTGGCTTGTACCAATTTCCCCTTGTATCCAGACATGCCTGGCCGCCAGCAGGGCCCCGGCTGCCGAACAACCCAGGGCTGCTCGCGCATACTGGCACACAGCGGCAACGCCCGACGCATGCACGGCCGCACACAGGCAGATCATGGCATACACGCCCAACAGAAACCGCTGGCTGAAGCACAGCGGGCAAGGCACCAGACCGAGGGTGCGCTCCAGGTAAAAGGACGCGACCAGCACCGCCAACGAGGCAAGGCAGGCCGGTAGAAAAAACGTGCGCAAGCGGGCCGGCAACATGAAAGGTGGTGGTCCCGGGGCAAATTGAGTGGCTTGGAACGGTAGAGGAAAGATGTGCTTTGTTTCAAGGCACTACAGGGGAGATAAGTCACTGAGGGGTAGAAGAAATTTCCACTCGCATTGTGGGAAATTTCTTGCGAAGCGCATTACAGAAGAAAACAGGTATCGCGAGACTCACCAACCACCCCATGAGCCCGCCTTCAGTGCGGGCTCATGGGGCCTCTCAGGCGCGCACGGCCTCGGGCAATGGCAGGGCCAACAACCGCTCATCAAGCAGGCCCAGGCCTTCCTGGAACAGCTGGTTACTGCGTTCGGTCTCACCGAGGCCAGCCAGCAGCCGGGCCAGTTCGGCGCAGGTTTCCGGGTTGCGCTCCATGCGCAAGCTGCTTTCCAGGTAATCGCGCGCCTTGCCCCAAAGGCGGTTCTGCAAGCAAAGGCGTCCAAGCGTCAGCAACAGGCTCGGGTCTTGGGGATGCGCCTTGAGCCAGCCCTCGGCTGTTTGCAGTTGACGCGCCGGATCATCGCCGCGCACCAGGCCATACAGGCGCGCCAGGTGGCTTTCGTAGTCACGTTTGAGGGCAGCGCGTAGTACCTGTTCGGCTTCGCCTTGAGCGCCCACCTGGCGCAGTTGTTCGGCATAAGCCAGCACCAACCGGGGCTCCTGACGCTGGGCCGCAGTCAGCTGTTGCCAGGCGCGCTCCAACGACTGACGGGCGCTTTGCTCATCGTCGCCACGGGTCGCCGCAAGCCCCAGGTTCTGACCCCAGGCACGCTGTTCCAGTGCAGCGAGTTCCTCGGCCGGCAGCACTTTGCCCTTGCGCAAGTCGGGCAACAGGCGAATCAACGCCGACCAGTCGCCGCGCTCCAGATACAGGCGCTGCAACAAGCGCAAGACCTGATTGTTGTGCGGGTGCCGCTCCTGCATGGCCAGCAGGGCTTCCAGGGCGCCATCGCTTTCGCCACGGTCCATCTGCAATTGCGCATGGGCCAGGGCGACCGCCAGTTCCGCCTGGGGCTGACGCTCCAGTGCACGCTCGAGCAGGTTGTCCCTGTCTTCCGTTCGCCCCTGTTCATTGGCCGCACGCGCGGCACCGAGGTAATACAGCAATGGCTGGCGTTCGGCCTCGGCGGCGCGGTGCAAGTGACGTTGGGCGCTGGCCCAACGACCCTCGGCGAGGTCCAGCTGGCCCTGCTCGATTGCGATGCGAATGCGACGGCTGCGGTTACGTCGCGACCAGGGGTTGACCACACCACTGGACGTAAGCACCAGCCCAACCAGATAGCGCAGCAGCCACAACAGTGCGAGCACGGCAACCAGCGCCGCGAGCGCCGCCCACAGCCCGGACTGGTAACGGAAGCCACCGTAGGAAATCAATACGTAGCCGCTGTGCTTGGCCACCGCGATGCCCAGTGCCGCAGCGATCACGATCGCCAGCACGGCCAGCAGGTACACACGTTTCATGGCTTGCTCCCCTCACCCTCGGCAGGCAGATGGCGGCGCTGGATATACGCCTGCACCGCAGCCAGGCTTTCGCTCAGGTCCGGGGTAACCACCGACACCGGTTGCTCGGCCAGCGCATTGAGGCTTTCGAGCATGGCCTTGCTCTGCGGGTTGTCAGCGTTGAAATTGGCCACCAGCACACTGCGCGCATCATCCAGCGCCTGGGTGTAGACCTTGGCGTCGCCATTGAGCGCAGCCCACTGGGCTTGCTCGATGGTCAGGCTCAGGGCCAGGCGCAACTGGTTGAGCGACTGCCCGGCCAGCAACGGACGGACGTTGTCGTCGGCGTTGAAGTCGATCTGGAAGTACTTGGAAATCTCCGCCCACCACTGCGCCAGCCGGCTGGCGCCATCGCCATCGGCGGTCAAAGCACCGAGGGCATCGGCATCGCTGTCGAATTCCGGCGACTGGGCGTTGAGCTGCTGCACCAACTCCCGCTGGGCAGCCAGCTTCAGATACAAACCGGTACGGTCCGGCTGCTGGGTGCTGTTGAGCGTTGCCAGGCTACGCGCCAACTGCTCGCGCGCGGCAAACGAGCCAGGGTCGCTCTGCTCGCGCAGGATTTCGTCGGCGCCTTCGACCAGGGCCTTGGCGCTGGTGATGTCCTGCAGGGCCGAAAGCCGCAGGGTGGCCAGGCGCAACAGGTGCTCGGCCTCGGCCAGGCGCCATTCCTTGCGGCTTTCGCCAAGCACGGTTTCAAGCCGCTGGCTCAAGCGCTGCTGGTCACCCTGCAACTGCGCCACCAGGCGGCGGCGGTCTTCCAGTTCGCTGGCTGCCGGCAGGCTGGCCAACTGGGCACTGATCTGTTGCTCGCGCTGCTGCAGTGCAGCGGCACGCTGGCTAAGCGCCTCGAGGTGCTCACCCTGGCTCAGCTCACTGCCTTGCAGATGCCGCACCTGCCAGACACCCCACCCGCCCACTGCGACCCCAGCGGCACCCACCAACAATGCCAGCAAGGCCAGGCCTGTGCCGGAACGTTTGGCAGGTGGGGGGGTGACGGGTTGCGTCGGCTCCTGCGCCGACGGCTGATCATTGTGGG
>NZ_MOMO01000102.1:0-23460 GCF_009933855.1 Pseudomonas sp. SG-MS2
CGTCGGTGGCGGCCTGGTAGGTCACCGAGAAGTCCTTCAGCCCTTGCAGGGCATCTTCCGGGTCCTTGTCGGCACGGATGGCGAAGGCATCGAAACCGCAGCGGGCCAGGTAGAACAACTGGTCACGCAGTACGTCGCCAATGGCGCGCAGCTCGCCCTTGAACTGGTAGCGGTCGCGCAGCAGGCGCGCATTGGAGTAGTTGCGCCCATCGGTGAAGGCCGGGAAGTTCAGGGCGATGACCTGAAAGTACTGCACGTCATCACCGATCTCTTCCGCTTGTTCATCGCTGTCCAGCCACACGCCCAGGCCACCGTCGCGAGCCTTGAGCATATGGGCATGGTCACGCCACAGTTGCAGCGGGACGATGTAGTCGTCGCAGTTGGTCAGTTCGTCGATCGTGGTTTCCTTGGGCAGCAGGTGCCAGGTTTCGTCGACGATCTGGTTGTTCTTAATGATTCGCTGCATAGACGCGTTCCTTGAAAGGGTCGATGCCGATACGCTGGTAGGTGTCGATGAAGCGCTCTTCCTCGGTACGTTGCTCCACGTACACGGCGATCAGCTTCTCGATCACGTCGGCCATGTCGTCCTGGGCGAAGGACGGGCCAAGGATCTTGCCCAGGCTCGCGTCGCGCGCGGCGTTGCCGCCCAGGGACACCTGGTAGAACTCCTCGCCCTTCTTGTCCACGCCGAGGATGCCGATGTGGCCGACGTGGTGGTGGCCGCAGGCATTCATGCAGCCGGAGATGTTCAGGTCGATCTCGCCGATGTCGAACAGGTAGTCCAGGTCGTCGAAGCGGCGCTGGATGGATTCGGCGATCGGGATCGACTTGGCGTTGGCCAGCGAGCAGTAGTCACCGCCAGGGCAGCAGATGATGTCGGTCAGCAGGCCGATATTCGGCGTGGCGAAACCACCTTCGCGCAGCTCCATCCACAGGGCGTGCAGCTGACGCTGCTCGACGTCGGCGAGGATGATGTTCTGCTCGTGCGAGGTGCGCAGGAAGCCGAAGCTGTAGCGCTCTGCCAGGTCCGCCACGGCGTCCAGCTGCTTGTCGGTCAGGTCGCCCGGGGCAACGCCGGTGGGCTTGAGCGACAGGGTCACGGCCACGTAGCCAGGGCGCTTGTGGGCGCGGGTGTTGCGCGAGCGCCAGCGGGCGAAGCCTGGGTATTCGGCGTCCTGGGCGCTGTAGTCAACGTTGTCCAGGGCCAGGTAGTCCGGGTCGACGAAGTGGCGCGAAACACGCTGTACTTCTTCTTCAGTCAGGGTGGTGCTGCCGCCACGCAGGTGGGCCATTTCGGCCTCGACCTTCTCGGCGAACACTTCCGGGGTCAGGGCCTTGACCAGGATCTTGATCCGCGCCTTGTACTTGTTGTCACGACGGCCGTAACGGTTGTACACGCGCAGGATGGCGTCCAGATAACTGATCAGGTCTTGCCACGGCAGGAATTCGTTGATGAACGAACCGACCACCGGGGTACGGCCCAGGCCGCCCCCGACCAGCACGCGGAAGCCCAGCTCACCGGCGGCGTTGCGCACCGGCTCCAGGCCGATGTCGTGCACTTCGATGGCCGCGCGGTCTTCTTTCGAGCCGTTGATCGCGATCTTGAACTTGCGCGGCAGGTAGGCGAATTCCGGGTGGAAGGTGGTCCACTGGCGGACGATCTCGCACCAGGGGCGCGGGTCGATGATTTCGTCTGCGGCAACACCGGCGAACTGGTCGGTGGTGGTGTTGCGCAGGCAGTTGCCGCTGGTCTGGATCGCGTGCATCTGCACGGTGGCCAGTTCGGCAAGGATGTCCGGGATGTCTTCAAGTGCCGGCCAGTTGTACTGCACGTTCTGGCGGGTGGAGATGTGGGCATAGCCCTTGTCGTAATCGCGGGCGATCTTGGCCAGTGTGCGAACCTGGCGGGCGTTCAGCTGGCCGTAGGGCACGGCGACGCGCAGCATCGGGGCGAAACGCTGGATATAGAGGCCGTTCTGCAGGCGCAGAGGGCGGAATTCTTCTTCGCTCAGCTCACCGGCCAGGTAGCGGCGGGTCTGATCACGGAACTGCTTGACGCGGTCCTCGATGATCCGCTGATCGTACTCGTCGTATACGTACATAAAAGTCCTGTCTCAGGCTGCATGCAGCTATTCGCGCGCACGGCCGCGCACTCCGGTTCGGAGCGGGGAAACGATATCAGGTTGCGTTTATGCGCTAAAGTGATGTTTTTGCATATGAAAAGAACCAAACGAACTAAGTGAGATTGACTGGCGTTTATCCGTCACTCAGCGCCGCAGGTTTATACTCGCGGGTTTGTTGGTAAGGATGTAACCGCATGCTCAAGGCATTGTGCTACAGCTTGTGCCTGAGCCTGCCGCTGGCAGCCAGCGTTCAGGCCGCTTCGGTGGTTTTCCTCAATCCGGGCCTACCCGCAGAGACGTTCTGGGTCAGTTACTCGCGCTTCATGCAAGCGGCGGCTGATGAACTGGGCATGGCGCTGCAGGTGCAATACAGCGCCCGTAATCCCGAGCGCGCCCTGAGTCAGGCCCGGGCGGTGCTCAAGGGCCCGCAGCGCCCGGAATACCTCGTGCTGGTCAACGAGCGGTACGTTGCGCCGCAGATCATTCGCCTGGCGCAAGGTAGCGGGGTCAAGCTGTTACTGGTCAACAACGGGCTGACTGCCAGCCAGGCGAGCAGCATTCAAGCCCAGCCCGCAAAGTACGGCGCTTTGTTAGGGGCCTTGACGGCCAATGACGAGCAGGCCGGTTACCAGATGCTGCACCAGATGGTCGCTTTGCTGCCGCGCAGTAACGAGCCGGTGGACCTGGTGGCTTTCACCGGGCTCAAGACCACGCCCGCCTCGCAGTTGCGTGAAGAAGGCATGCGTCGCGCCTTGGCCGACTTCCCTCAGGTGCGCCTGCGGCAGGTGGTTTACGGTGGCTGGAACCGCCAGCGCGCCTTTGAACAGGCGCAGCAGTTGCTGCAGCGCTACCCGGATATCAAGCTGGTGTGGTCGGCCAACGACGAAATGGCCTTTGGCGCCATGCGCGCGTTCGAGGCTGCGGGGCGCAAGCCTGGGCAAGATGTAGTGTTCAGCGCCGTCAACAGCTCCCCCGAGGCCTTGAGAGCGCGCATCGAAGGGCGCCTGGGGGTGCTGATGGGTGGGCATTTCAGTCTCGGCGGCTGGGCCATGGTCATGCTGCATGACGATGCCTATGGTGTGGATATCGCACGGGATGGTCAGCGCGACCATGTGATGCCGGTTTTGCAGTCGATCGATCCAGACAAGGCAAAGCGTTGGCTCAAGCTGGCGGAACAGGACGACTATGGTGTCGACTTCCAGCGTTTCAGCGCCCAAGGACGCCCGCCGACTTACCGGTATCCCTTCCTGACGTCACCTGTCGACTACTGAAAAACCCTGCTTGAGAGAAGGGCATTGCTCGTCTTAACTGCTGGTTGTGAAGTGCATTCCCATAACCACTACAAGAGGCAATGCAATGGGAAATACAACCAAGGTCCGCAAAGCTGACAGCAGCGTCGATGCCTGGGCGATCCTCTGCCTGATCGTTCTGGTGGTGGTCACTGCCGTGTACTGGGTCAGCCACCAATAGCCTCAGCTCCAGGCCGTGATGCAACCTGAGCCGCCCGCGCAAGGGAATTACGCGGGCGGGTTGCGTTTCAGTGGGCGGTCAGGTGCAGCGCCAGTCGTACCAGGCCGATCAGGATCAGGATGAACACCAAGGTGAACAGTACGCCCAGCGCGATGAAGTGGCTGGCCTTGCCATGGGTGAAGTCGCGCGCGCGGTTCTTGCCGCTCTGCACACCCAGCGCGGCGGCAAGGATGCTGTGCAGCATCTGCCAGAAGGTAGGGGGTTTGCCTTGACTGGGATCGTCCATGCTGGCTCCTTGGATATTCAGAGGCAGTCAGGGACAGTGTAGATGGCAAATGGGGCCGCAAAGCGGCCCCACGAACGTCAGCTGTCGTACCCCAGGTTCGGTGCCAGCCAGCGCTCGCTGACGCTGACATCCTGGCCCTTGCGTGCGCTGTAGCTGTCGATCTGGTCCTTGTCGACCTTGCCCACGGCAAAGTACTGCGCTTTCGGGTGAGCAAAGTACCAGCCGCTGACCGCCGCAGCCGGGAACATGGCGAAGTGCTCGGTGAGGAACACGCCGCTGGGGCCGGTTTCACCGATGGCTGTGCCGTCGAGCAGGCGGAACAGCGTTTCTTTTTCGGTATGGTCCGGGCAGGCCGGGTAGCCTGGGGCAGGGCGGATGCCGCTGTACTGTTCCTTGATCAGTGCCTCGTTGTCCAGGTGCTCGTCACGCGCATAACCCCAGTGCTCTTTACGCACCTGCTCGTGCAGCCACTCGGCGCAGGCCTCGGCCAGGCGGTCGGCGAGGGCCTTGACCATGATCGAGCTGTAGTCGTCGCCCTTGTCCTGGTAAGCCTTGGCCACTTCCTCGGCACCAATGCCGGCGGTGGTGATGAAGCCACCCATGTAGTCGATGACGCCGCTGTCTTTGGGCGCGACAAAGTCGGCCAGGGAGAAGTTCGGCTTGCCATCGGGCTTGATGGTCTGCTGGCGCAGGTGGTGCAAGGTGGCCAGGGGCTGACCGTTGTCGTCGTAGACCTGAATGTCGTCATCGGCAACCTGGTTGGCTGGCCAGAAGCCGAACACGGCGCGCGCACTGATCAGCTTCTCGTCGATCAGTTTGTCGAGCATCTCGCGGGCATCCTTGTACAGCGAGGTTGCCGCTTCACCCACCACTTCATCGGTGAGGATGCGTGGGAACTTGCCGGCCAGGTCCCAGGAAATGAAGAACGGCGTCCAGTCGATGTACTCGGCCAGGGTGCGCAGGTCGATGTTGTCCAGCACCTTGACGCCTGTGAAGGCAGGGACCGCCGGCTGATAAGCGGCCCAGTCGTATTTCGGCTTGGCCGCCACGGCCTGCGCGTAGCTCAGGCGCTCGGTGCGGGCACTGCGGTTGGCAGTGCGTTCACGCACTTCGATGTAGTCCAGGCGGGTTTTTTCAACGAAGCCGGGCTTGAGTTCCTTGGACAGCAACTGGGTGGCCACACCTACCGCGCGGGAGGCGTCGGTCACATAGATCACCGCATCGTTGCTGTACTTGGGCTCGATCTTGACTGCGGTATGGGCCTTGGACGTGGTGGCGCCGCCGATCATCAACGGCAGCTCGAAGCCCTGGCGCTGCATTTCCCGGGCTACATGAACCATCTCGTCCAGCGACGGGGTGATCAGGCCGGACAAACCGATGATGTCGCACTTCTCGTCGCGGGCGGTCTGCAGAATCTTCTCTGCCGGTACCATCACGCCGAGGTCGACGATGTCATAGCCGTTGCAGCCCAGGACCACGCCGACAATGTTCTTGCCGATGTCGTGCACGTCGCCCTTGACCGTCGCCATGAGAATCTTGCCCTTGGCTTCGGGCTTGTCGCCTTTTTCGGCCTCGATGAACGGGATCAGGTGGGCCACGGCCTGCTTCATCACCCGCGCCGACTTGACCACCTGCGGCAGGAACATCTTGCCGGCGCCGAACAGGTCGCCAACCACGTTCATGCCGCTCATCAGCGGCCCTTCGATGACTTCGATCGGGCGCGCACATTGCTGGCGGCACTCCTCGGTGTCTTCGACGATGTGTGCGGTGATGCCTTTGACCAGCGCATGTTCCAGGCGCTTGCCGACCGGCAGTGAGCGCCAGGCCTCGTTCTCGACTTCCTTGGTGGCGCCGCCGCCTTTGTAGTCGTCGGCGATGGCCAGCAATGCATCGGTACCTTCGGGGGTGCGGTTGAGCACCACGTCCTCGACCCGCTCGCGCAGCTCGGCCGGGATCTCGTCGTAGATCTCCAGCTGGCCGGCGTTGACGATACCCATCGTCAGCCCGTTGCGGATGGCGTGGAACAGGAACACCGAGTGGATCGCCTCGCGCACCGGGTTGTTGCCACGGAACGAGAACGACACGTTGGACACGCCGCCCGAGCTCAGCGCATGTGGCAGGTGGTCACGGATGTAGGCGCAGGCCTCGATGAAGTCCACGGCATAGTTGTTGTGTTCTTCGATGCCGGTAGCGACGGCGAAGATGTTCGGGTCGAAAATGATGTCTTCCGGCGGGAAGCCGACTTCATTGACCAGGATGTCGTAGCTGCGCTGGCAGATTTCCTTCTTGCGCGCGGCGGTGTCGGCCTGGCCGACCTCGTCGAAGGCCATCACCACCACGGCCGCGCCGTAGCGTTTGCACAGGCGGGCGTGGTGCTTGAATTGCTCGACGCCTTCCTTCATGGAGATCGAGTTGACGATGCCCTTGCCCTGGATGCATTTGAGGCCAGCCTCGATCACTTCCCATTTCGACGAGTCGATCATGATCGGCACGCGAGAGATGTCCGGCTCGCCTGCAATCATGTTGAGGAAACGGACCATGGCTGCCTGGGAGTCGAGCATCCCTTCGTCCATGTTGATGTCGATTACCTGAGCGCCGGCCTCTACCTGCTGCAGGGCGACCTCCAGCGCTTCGGTGTAGTTTTCTTCGCGGATCAGCCGGGCGAACTTGGCGGAGCCGGTGATGTTGGTGCGCTCACCGACGTTGACGAACAGCGACTGGCGGTCGATGGTGAACGGTTCCAGGCCCGACAGCCGGCAGGCCTTGGCGATTTCCGGGATCTGGCGCGGCTTGTATTTGGCCACGGCCTGGGCGATGGCCTGGATGTGCCCGGGCGTGGTACCGCAGCAACCGCCGATGATGTTGAGGAAACCACTGGCCGCGAACTCTTCGACCACGGCAGCCATCTCGGCCGGGGTTTCGTCGTACTCGCCGAAGGCGTTCGGCAGGCCGGCATTGGGGTGGGCGGAAACGTGGGTGTCGGCCTTGGTCGACAGCTCTTCAAGGTAAGGGCGCAGGTCCTTCGCGCCCAGCGCGCAGTTCAGGCCGACGGAAATCGGCTTGGCATGGCGTACCGAGTTCCAGAACGCTTCGGTAGTCTGGCCGGACAAGGTACGGCCCGAGGCATCGGTGATGGTGCCGGAGATCATGATCGGCAGTTCGATGCCGTCATCTTCGAACACCTGCTGCACGGCGAAGATCGCCGCCTTGGCGTTGAGCGTGTCGAAGATGGTCTCGATGAGGATCAGGTCGGCGCCACCCTCGATCAGCCCGCGGGTCGCCTCGATGTAGTTTTCCACCAGTTCGTCGAAGGTGACGTTGCGGTAGCCGGGGTCGTTGACGTCCGGGGAAATCGAGCAGGTGCGGCTGGTCGGGCCGAGCACGCCGGCAACGAAGCGTGGCTTGTCCGGCGTCTCCAGGGTCTTGGCGTCCGCCACCTGGCGGGCGATGCGCGCGCCCTGGACGTTCAGCTCGTAGACCAGCGACTCCATGCCGTAGTCGGCCTGGGAAATCTGCGTGGCGTTGAAGGTGTTGGTTTCGAGAATATCGGCGCCGGCGTCCAGGTACGCCTTCTCGATGGCAGCGATGACATCGGGGCGGCTGAGCAGCAGCAGGTCGTTGTTACCTTTTACATCGCTTGGCCAATCGGCGAAGCGCGTGCCACGATAGTCGTGTTCCTCGAGGCGGTAACTCTGGATCATAGTACCCATGCCGCCGTCGAGGATCAGAATGCGCTCATTGAGTGCGTGCTGGAGTGCTTGGAGACGAGCGCTGCGGTCGGACATAGGAACTACCTGGTCGGGCGAATATCAGAAGGTGCGGAATCATAACAAAGCTGCGCGGTTTTTAGGCGCATTGGCCATTCGCATGAATTTCGTTCATGTTGCGCCGTGAAGCACCCATGGTCGACCAGGCAAACGTGATGGCTTTTCTAGAACCCAGGACTTTCGGCACATGGTGCATCGTTTTCTTGTCGGCGCTTTCGCGCTGCTGCTCAGCAGCGTCGCGCTCGCACAAGCCCCCCAATCGAGCGCGGTAATTTCCTACACCCGGGACATTCAACCGATTTTCACCGAGAAGTGCGTGGCCTGCCATGCCTGCAACGACGCCGCCTGCCAGCTGAAGCTGGAGAGCCCCGAAGGCGCAGTGCGTGGTGCAACCAAGGTACCGGTGTACCAAGGTGAAAGGAGCAAGGCAGTCCCGACCACACGGCTGTTCTACGATGCGCACAGCGAAGAGCAGTGGCGCAAGAAGGGCTTCTATTCCGTGCTCGACGGCCAGGGCAGCCAGGCCGCATTGATGGCACGCATGCTGGAGCTGGGGCACAAGGCGCCGCTTACCCCCAACGCCAAGCTGCCCGACGATATCGTCCTGGGGCTCGCGCGCAACAACATGTGCCCGTTGCCCCATGAGTTCGATGCCTATGCCGGCGCCCACCCCAAAGAGGGTATGCCGCTGGCGGTCACTGGCCTGACCGATAAGGAATACCAGACCCTGCAGGGTTGGCTGGCTGCAGGTGCGCCGGTCGAGTATGAGCCCATTCAACCCAGCGCGGCCGAGGCCAAACAGATTGCCGACTGGGAAGAGCTGCTCAATCGACCGGGCTCTACCGAGGCCTTGGTCGGGCGCTGGCTGTACGAGCACCTGTTCCTGGCGCACATCCATTTCGTCGGCGGCGAGCAGGGCCACTTCTTCCAGTGGGTGCGCTCGCGCACGCCCAGCGGCCAGCCGGTCGACCTGATTGCCACGCGCCGCCCCAACGACCCGCCGGGTACCGACTTTTATTACCGGTTGATTCCGGTGCAGGGTGTGATCGTGCATAAAACCCACATCACCTACCCGATGGGGCCGCAAAAGCTCAAGCGCGTGAAGCAGCTGTTCTATGCCGGTGACTGGCACGCCAGCGCGCTGCCGGGCTATGGGCCGCGCCACCGGGCCAACCCGTTCGAGACCTTCGAGGCGATCCCGGCGGTGGCGCGCTACCAGTTCATGCTGGACAACGCCGAGTACTTCGTCCGCACCTTCATCCGTGGGCCGGTGTGCCGTGGGCAGATCGCTACCGATGTGATCCGCGATAACTTCTGGGCGCTGTTCCAGGAGCCGGCGCACGACCGCTACGTCACCGATGCTGCGTACCGTGGCCAGGCCACACCGTTGCTCGCCATGCCGGGCCAGATCGATGACGTGGGCAGTGTGCTCAACCTCTGGCATGCCTACCGTGACAAGCGCAACGAGTATGAAAAACTGCGTCGCGAGGCCTACGCCGAAATGCCGGCGCCGGGCTGGTCGACCCTGTGGGCCGGCAACGACAATGCGCTGCTCAGCATCTTCCGCCACTTCGACAGCGCTTCGGTGACCAAGGGCCTGGTCGGCGATGTGCCGCTGACGGTGTGGCTGTTCGACTACCCGCTATTCGAACGCACCTATTACCAGCTGGCGGTCAACTTCGATGTATTCGGCAATGTCTCGCACCAGTTGCAGACGCGGCTGTACTTCGATCTGATCCGCAATGGTGCCGAGGTCAACTTCCTGCGCCTGATGCCAGCGGACCAGCGTGGTGCAATTCTCAGCGACTGGTACCAGAACAGCGGCAAAGTGAAGATGTGGCTCGACTATGAAGACATCGACACTGACACGCCGAGCGGCATCAGGCTCGACCCACGCGACCCCAAGCGCGACTTCGGCCTCAAGCTGCTGCAGCGCACCGGCAGCCTGAACGCCGCGCCCGACCCGATCAACCGCTGCCAGGGTGCTTACTGCTCGCGGCCGCAGATGAATGAAGAATTCCGTAACGTCGAGCAGTCGCTCAGCCGTCTCGTATCACGCCCGGCCGCAGGCCTTAAGGTGATCAACCAGTTGCCTGAAGCCACCTTGCTGCGCATCGAAGGGCAAGGCGGCCAGCGTCAGGTCTACAGCCTGCTGCGCAACCGTGCGCACAGCAATGTCGCGTTCCTGCTGGGTGAGGCTGCGCGCTACCAGCCGGGGCTCGATACCCTGACCTTGTACCCCGGCGTGCTCAGCAGTTACCCGAATTTCATCTTCAACATCCCGGCAGCGGATGTGCCGGAGTTCGTCGAAGACATGGAATACGCGCGCGACGATGCCGCCAGGTTTGAACGTATCGTCATGCGTTGGGGCGTGCGCCGCAGCCACCCGCAGTTCTGGCGTTACTTCCACGACCTGAGCACCTATATCAAGGAAACCCAGCCGTTGGAGGCCGGGGTGCTGGACATGAACCGCTACGAGAACCTCTGATCGGTTGCGCTGACCTTTCCGGCACACCTGCGGTCGGAAAGGTTGGGTGGTCCGGGGCTGCCAGGCAGCCCCACTGTGGCCTCAATGCACCAAGGCAATCGCAGGGTGATCCATGCTGTATTCGCTTCAGGCACTGCGGGCGTTCGCCGCCTGGGTGGTGGTCTGCCACCATTTCATGCAGATATTTTTCGACTTCCATGCCACTGGCCCCATCGGCCAACTGCTCACTGACCGCGGCGCGGTGGGCGTCGACATCTTCTTCGTCATCAGCGGGCTGGTGATCTACCTTTCGACCCGAGACAAGCCCGTTGAGCCGCGTCGGTTCCTGCTCAACCGCGCGTTGCGAATCGTCCCTGCCTACTGGTTCTACACCCTGTTGATGGCGCTACTGCTGCTGGCCTTCAGCCAATGGATGCCACACCAGGCATTCACCTGGCATCACCTATTGCTCTCGATGCTGTTCATTCCGGCAGAGAACCCAGGTGGCTACGGCCTGTACCCGACCTTGAACGTTGGCTGGACGCTGAACTTCGAGATGTTCTTCTACCTTTTGTTTGGCCTGGCATTCCTTGTCCGGCAGCGCCACCAGTTGCTGCTGGTGACCGCTGCACTGCTGCTGGTCAGCGAAGTGCTGGGCCGCCTTGGCGTGCTCAGCCGCTTCTACAACAACGGCATCATCTACGAGTTTCTGCTCGGTATCGGCATCGGTGTGCTGTATCGCCGCGGCCTGGTGCGCGAGGGGTTGTGGTTGCCGCTGGCGGTGCTGGGCGTGGCGGGCTACGCGATCTACCACCTGGACGCGTCCCAACGGCTCTTGCATTGGGGCCTTCCCGGTGCACTGATAGTGCTGGCATTTGTAGCGCTTGAGCCGTACTTCCAGGGCAACCGGCTGCTCAAGGCATTGGGGGACTGCTCGTACTCGGTGTACCTGATCCACGTGCTGGTGCTGTACGCGGGCTGGTTCGCCAGCCAGCGCCTGCACTTGAACCCCTACCTGGTCTTTGCGCTGTGCGTGCCGTCCATTGGACTAATGTCGTGGTTCAGCTACCAGTGGCTGGAACGGGGCCTGTACCGGCGGATGCAGGCGTGGCTGGCGGCACCGCGGGAGCAAACGCCGGCGTTTGCTCTTTCCCGAGTCAAATGCTAGGACTTTGTTCGAAGGCCAGCTTGGCGTACACTTGGCCGCAAGTCTGTGAGGAACTTCCATGAGCGCTATAACCATTACCGACGCCGCCCATGATTACCTGGCCGATCTGCTTTCCAAGCAGAACACGCCTGGCATCGGCATCCGCGTTTTCATCACCCAGCCGGGCACCCAGTACGCCGAAACCTGCATTGCCTACTGCAAGCCGGGCGAAGAAAAGCCTGACGACACCGCCGTGGGTCTGAAGAGCTTCACTGCCTACCTGGATGCCGTCAGCGTGCCGTTTCTGGAAGACGCGCTGGTCGACTACGCCACCGACCGCATGGGCGGCCAGCTGACCATCAAGGCGCCGAACGCCAAAGTACCGATGGTCAACGAAGACAGCCCGATCAACGAGCGTATCAACTACTACCTGCAGACCGAGATCAACCCGGGTCTGGCCAGCCACGGTGGCCAGGTCAGCCTGGTGGATGTGGTCGACGACGGCATTGCCGTGTTGCAGTTCGGTGGTGGTTGCCAAGGCTGCGGTCAGGCCGACGTAACCCTGAAGGACGGCATCGAGCGGACCCTGCTCGAACGCATTCCGGAGCTCAAGGGCGTGCGGGATGTGACTGACCACACCCAGAAAGAAAACGCGTACTACTGATCGGTAGTTTGGCGAGCGGCTGGCCACCAGCTCTTAGCAACAAACTGTTACGGATTCAACCCCTGCGACAACAGGCCGCAGCCCGTGTTTAAAGGGCTGCAAGCCATCACCGCCTTGGTCGGGTAGAAGCGCTTGGGGCGTCATGCCAGAATGCCCCGGTTTTTCGGCCGGCCCGTCCCGAGGGTCGGCACCTTCCCTTTAAAGGATGGTTCCATGAATGATCTGTTGACCCGGCGCGCAGTCGTCGCCGGGATGGGCGTTCTCGGGCTCGGCCTGCTGGCAGGCTGCAACCCGGCCCGAGGGCTCGAGTTCAAGTACGGCAAGAACATGAGCAACGAAATCCTGGGGCGCAAGTTCCGTCTCAAGGATACCAAGGGCAACGACGTCACCCTGTCGAGCTTCTACGGCAGCATGCCGATGATCTTCTTCGGGTTCACCCAGTGCCCGGCAGTCTGCCCGACCACCCTGGCGCGAGCGGCGCAAATCCGCAAGCAGCTCCGGGGCCGCGACCGCGATCTGTTCCAGGTGGTGTTCATCACCCTGGACCCTGAGCGCGACACCCCCGAAGTGCTCGACGCCTACGTCAAGGCCTTCGACCCCTCGTTCATGGCCCTGACTGGCACCCCGGAGGAAATCGCCGAGGTGGCCAAGGAGTTCAAGGTGTTCTACGAGAAGGTCCCGGCCGGTGATACCTACACCATCTCACATTCGTCCACCAGCTACGTCTACGACACGCGTGGCACCCTGCGCCTGAGCCTGGGCCATTCCCTGAACGCCAAGGAATGCGCCGAAGACCTGGTCACCCTGATGGAGATCTGCTAATGGCTGTTTCACTGCACCCGTTCAAGCGCGGCCTGGCCGCTATTGCCCTGCTGGGCCTGGCGCTGCCGGCTTTGGCCCAGACCACTGTCAGCGATGCCTGGGTACGTGCCAGCGTACCGCACCAGCAGTCCACCGGTGCGTTCATGACCCTGACTGCCAGCAGCGACAGCAAGCTGATAGGGGTAGCATCGCCTGTGGCCAAGACTGTGCAAGTGCATGAGATGACCATGAACGGTGATGTGATGGGCATGAAACAGGTCGAGGCCGTGCAGCTGCCAGCCGGCAAGCCCGTGAGCCTGGACCCCAATGGCTATCACGTGATGCTGATGGGCTTGACCCAGCAGGTGAAGGAGGGTGACAAAGTCCCGCTGACCTTGACCGTGGAAGATGCCAAGGGTGGCAAGGAAACCTTGGAAGTGCAGGCAGAGGTACGGGCGCTCAACGCCGAGATGGGCGGTGGGCACGACCACATGCACATGAAGCACTGATTGACCCGGGGCCGCTAAGCGGCCCCACTTCATTCAGCTGCGAAAACGCGGCAGCGGCCTTTCCAGGGTCAGCGAGGTCAAGCTCTTGCGGACCTGGGCTTCGTCGGCCTCCAGGGCCTTGAGGCTTGCGCGGATCTTGCCAGCGGCGGGCACGTCACCCTGCCGGTCGATCCAGTCGGCGATCTCTTTGCAGGCACTGCTCAGGCAGGCCTGGCGCTGGTTCATCAACGATATGAGGGTGGTGAGCTCTCTTTCGGACATGGCAGGATCCTCCAATTCAGCCTTGTCAGTGTAGCAGCAGTTACCCTTGCAGGCAGGCGGTGCGATAGGCGCCTGGCGTCACGCCATAGGCCTGTTTGAATTGCCGGCTTAAGTGGCTCTGGTCAGCGAAGCCCAGGTTGAAAGCCACGTGGGTCGCAGCCACGCCGCTCTTGAGCATTTCCCGGGCACGGGCCAGGCGCCGTTGCTTCAGCCAGGCATGCGGTGGCAGGCCGGTGGCCTGGCGGAACACCCGGGCGAAATGGAACGGCGATAAATTAACCGCGCCCGCCAGTGCTTCGAGCGATGGCGGTTCTGCCAGTTGGCTCTCCAGCATCTCGCGGGCGCGGGCTACGGCCAGTGGTTCGTGGCCAGGGGGAGTGGGTTCAGCGCATTGCCCGTGTCGTTGTACCAGGGCCAGAACCGCCTGGCGCCAGGCGGTCTGTTGCTGCAGGGCACTGGCGCTGGCTTCGGACAGCTGATGCAGCTTGCTGAAGGCCATGGCCAGGGCCGGGTCCTGGATCACGCTGTCCTTGAAGCAGGGCATGCCGTGGCGGCCCAGTTCCAGCTCGTCGAGCACGCCGGTCACCCGTTCATGCTCCGGATAAAACCCGCGGTAGCGCCAGCCAGCCTCATGGGCTGTGGCGCCGGTATGCAGTTCGTCAGGGTTGATCAGCACCATGCTGCCCACAGGCGCCAGGTGCTCGCTGCCGCGGTGCCAGAAGCGCTGGGCACCCGACTCGATCACGGTGAACACGTAACCCTCGTGAACATGTGGGGCGAAGCGTTGCTGAATGTAGCGCGCATGCAGCATCTCGACATCGCCCAGCGCGGGCGCCTGCCAAAGGTGGGTCTGTTCGCGCAGGGGCGTGCTCATGTCAGCCAGCTGCGCAGCAGGAAGAAGATAAACATGCTCACCAGCATGCTCAGCAATACACTGCGGGTCAACAACACCAGAACGATGGCCACTACAGCCCCCAGCAGGTAGGGGTTGAGCGGGCTCAGGTCCAACTGGTGGCCGGGCAGGAAGACGATAGGCCCGCAAATGGCGGTGAGCATGCCCGGCACGGCAAAACCCAGAAACTGCCGGGCATTGGAGCTCAGGCGCAGCGGTAGGCGCGGTTCCAGGAAAGCGTAGCGATTGAGGAACACTACGGCGCCCATGGCAAAGATCAGTAGCCAGGTCATGCGCGGCCTCCGGAAAATTTCTGGCAGACAAATCCGGCAGCCATGCCCAGCAGGCCAGCGGCTACCAACGCGGTTTCCCAGTGCCAGTAGCTGAAAAGCACTGAACAGAACAGCGACACCGCCACGCACACTACCGTGGCGAGGTTGCGCACCAGTGGGGCGATCAGGGCGACAAAGGTGGCGACAATGGAAAAATCCAGACCCAACTGGTCCAGGTGCGGGATGTTCTGGCCCAGCACGATCCCGGCCAGGGTGAACAGGTTCCAGGCCACGTAGAAGGTCAGGCCGACACCTAGCGCGTACCAGCGGTTGAATTGCTGTTGGTCATAGTGGCTGGTCAACGCGAAGAACTCATCGGTCAACAGGAAACCCAGGCCCAGGCGCCAGCGCAGCGGCTGGTTCGACAGCACCGGGCGCATCGACAAGCCGTAAAGCAGATGCTGCGAGGTGAGCAGCAGTGTGGTCAGCAAAATCGACAGCAGGTTGGCGCCGCCCTTGAGCATGCCGATGGCTACCAGTTGCGCGGCGCCAGCGAACACGATCGCCGACAAGCCCTGACCCTCCCAGGCACTGAGGTTGGCCTCGATGGCCATCGAGCCCGCAAGCAGGCCCCAAGGGGCAACGGCCAGCGATAAGGGAACAATGGCGATGGCGCCGTGCAGAAAAGCTTGGCGGGCAATAGGCGGACTGCTTTGCATGATGGCTGCAACACTGTTGTTCGGCAGCGCAGCATGCCAGAGGGCGGGGCAGGTGGCTTGAACGATCTTGCTGGTTTGCCACTGCCAGAACAACGTTCAACGCTGGCTGGTCAACCGCCGTTGTGCTGCTGCGCAACCATTGATTTCCACCGCCTTTTGCAGCAAGTCCCGGCGGTGCTGCGGATCGAGGTCGCCCAGCAACCGATACACCTCGGCCTGATAGTCGCGTTGACGCCCCCACTGCATTTCCAGCCCTTGTGGCTGGCTGCGGCTGCAAGCCAGCCGAGTGGCCGGTTGCGGGTAGTAGGGCGCATACAGCGTGGCCATGCCCGGGATCGCTTCGAGCGCTTGGCGGTAACGGGGGCTGGCGTTATACGGTGGGCACCAGGTGGCGATCGCCGTCGCGGGTGGGGCAAAGCCCTGTTGTAGGCTGGCCTCGAGCAAGGGGCATGCAGCATCAGGGATTTGCGCCGCTGGCAGGTAGGTCGTGTAGTACAGCGCCAGGCGGTATTGGGCCACGGGATGGCCGAGTTCCACTGACTTTTCAAGCAGGGCTACCGCAGTTGGAAGCGTACGGGCCATGGCCTGGCCCTGGCGTTTGAGTTCCGGATCGCCGCCAATGGCAGTGCGCAGCGTGTTGGCGTTATCGTCCTGGTTGTCGGCCTGCTCCAGCAATGGCAGGGCTTGGCGATAAAGCAGGTCGGCATGCGGGTCGATACGCACGTCGAGCGCTTGTGCGGCAAACGGCATCAGCGAGATGAGTAGTGCGGGCACGCGGGCGAAACCACTCACAGGCAGGCCTCACTGGCACCACAGCCCGGATAAGTGGAAAGGTACTGGTAGACGGCTCGGGTGTTCATGACAAGTACACGTTCGCCTCTGGCGTATCGGAACGACGGCCTATTCTAGCCAACCGGAAGCCCCGACCGAAAGGGCAACGCACATTTGTCAGACGAGCTTGATCGGTGTGACCTTGCGTTGAGCATGTTTTTCCTGGGCCAGGCCCAGTTTGGCGGTGATCACCTTGGCCAGCGCATTGTTGCCCAAATCGTTCAGGTGCAAGCGATCAATGAACAGCTCGGCCCCGAATACAGGGGAGCTGCTCAGCATGCTGTTCATGTCGTAACACGGCACCGGATCTGCCTGGCTCTTGATGCGCCTGAAGAAGGCCATGTGCAGTTGACTGTCGAAGGCGCCTTCAAGCAGTCGGTCGAAGTTGGTCGGTTGCTGTTCCAATGCCGACAGCATGGCTTGCTCTCCGGCAGGCAGCGTTTCACGGCACCATGGCAGCAGCGGTTGAAGAATGAAGGTAAGGGTGGCGTGGCTGTCGGCAAGCATGCGTTCCCACTGGCGCAAGGTGCGGCCAATGCTGTCGGCAGCATGCGCCAGGCGCTTCTGCGGGGCGGACAAGGGCCAGGCGGGCACCGGCGTGGGCCGGCGCGGGGCAAGGGCCTGGCCGAGGCGTTGCCACAGCGAGTCCCGGCGTGCCGGGCCGGTAGGCAGCATGCCTTCGTTGAAACTGTTGAGGTATTGCTGATAGACCTTGGCGTGCAGCGCAGCGTGCGGGCCGCCCAGCACCTCACCCAGGCCCTCGTGGGCCAAGGTGTTGATCCCGCTGAGCACCACCACGTGGCCGACTTCGCCAAAACGGTGCTGATGGGTGAGAAACAGCAGCAGTTCCTGGCTGGCATTGAGCCCACAGCCAGCCAGGCTCAACCACACTTCCCCGGTGAGCATCGACAGCTGTGATGCCACCGTATTCTCATCGGAGCTGGCACCGATGCCCAATGCGGTCGAACCGCCGACGAGCAAGTTTACACGGCCGGTGCCGCCATACTCGGCGGCCGAGAATCGCTTGCCGGCGCAATGGCTGTAGCGCAAACCGAGCGCATCGGTGTTGATGGTGCCGGAACGGTAGCCGCTTTCGTGCACATGCAGGGTGTGCGGGGCACGGCGGCTGCCCAGTTGCAGGAAGCGCTGGTAGTCGAGCGACAGCGGCGCAGGGAGGCCCGGGCCGAATGTTGCGGTATTGGACGGGCTCATGGGCGTTCCTTGTTGTCCGGCGTGGCGTCTCGCACCGAGGCGTCAGCCCGCCAGCTCTTTGATGTTGTAGGCCAGGCCGCCGACGGCGATCAGCAACAGGGCAACCCCCGAGGCCAGCGAAATCATCCGGTTGCTACGCTGCGAGGCGATCTTGCCGATGGCAAAGATGTAAAGGCTGAGCACGGCGAAGTCGATGGCTACCCACAACAGGGACAGCACCATCATGCTTTTGCCGAACGATTCGGTGATCTGGATGAACTGTGGGAAGAAGGCGATGAAGAAGATGATGTCCTTGGGGTTGGAAATACCGACCATGAAGCCTTGCCACAAACCGCCACGCCCGGCTTTGGGCGTTTGCGCCAGCGTCTCGCAGGCAGGCGCCTGCAGGCATTCGCGCAAGGTGCCTACGGCGATGTAGCCGATGAACAGGCAGCCGAGCAGGCTCATGCCGCTGAGCCAGGCCTTGTCGATGGCTGCACTGGTAAGGATGACCCAGGCCGCGGCGCCGATCAGCACCAGGGAAGCCCAGTTGGTGCCCACGGCGGTGAACATGGCCTTGCGCGAGCCAGAGGCCGCGGCGGTGTTGACGATCAATGCCACCACCGGGCCTGGTGTGGCGATCAGCAGCAGTACGGTCAGGGCGTAGGTAGCGGTCAGTGCGGTATTCACGGTCAGTTCTCGATCTGGGTGTCGGTTGTTGCGTGGACGTGGGCATGAAAGGGGCAGCGCGACGGGTTGAGCGAGCCTGCTTCCTGCAGTTGGTATTGCTTCCATTCGAAGTTGTCGGCCTGGCCGAAGAAGCCCAGGCTGTCGGGCATCACGCCGTCGTTGTAGTGCTGCACGCGTTCGCGGATGCGTGCACGGATGCGCTTGCCGCTCTCGGTGCCGGCATTGGCCACTTCGTCGAAGTTTTCCCGCGGGTTGATGACGAAGGTGATGTGATTGCCCAAGTTGCGACTTTTCATTTGATGGTGGCCGGGAAAGTTCATGTTGATGAACAGCGCCATGCCGGCGTAGCAGAACGACCAGCCACTGTCGTGTGGGTCGGCCGGGATCGCTTGTGGCCACGGGTGTGGGTCACGGGCATGCACGCCGCGCAGCACCTTCCAGGCCAGCGCCTGCTGTTCGGCCAGGCTGCTGTCGGCGGCCGTTTCGAGGAACACCACCAGCGGGCTGCCAATGCGTTGCTTGACCGGCACCGGTGCTATGGTGCGCACGTATTCGGCCAGGCCTTGTGCGATGTCATCGGCGAGCTGTTCGGCGCGGGCGAAAAGGATGTGGCAGGATTCACCGGCCACCGCCTTGCGCCCGAACAGGCACGGAAAGTCAGGGTTTGCGAGGATGTTGCGAAAATGCTGTATGGTTTTGTGCGTCCAGTGATGCGTGTTCCGGACATGTTCAGCGGCCAGCTCTAGCGCATCCAGGCGATAGCAGTTTCCATAACCCGTAAACATGATTTCCCCAGGCGTGAATTAGCAGAAAGTTCAAGACACATGCAGGCAGGTTATTGGCTTATCTTGGTTGTTTACCTGCATTTTCTGAGGCGTACCTTACGTTGTAAAACGCGTGGTACTATGACCTACTATTAGTCTCACTCATGCTTCGGGGGGATCATGTCGGAACGGATCCAGGCGTTGCACGCTCTGCGTGCCTTCGAGGTCGCCTCACGTTACGGGTCGTTCACCCGCGCGGCCGAAGAGCTGGCACTGACCCAAGGCGCCGTCAGCCACCACATCAAGACCCTCGAGGGCCTGTTCGGCTGCGACCTGTTCGAGCGACGGGGGCCCAAGTTGAGCCTCACCGAACATGGGCGCCTGCTGGCCCAGGAGCTCAAGGTCGGCTTCAAGATCATCGAAAACGCCTGTGCACTGCTGCGCCAGGACCGCTACGGCCTGCGCTTGAAGGCGCCCTCGACGCTGACAGTTCGCTGGTTGTTGCGGGCGCTGGATGCCTTCAAGAAAGTCGATGACAGCTGCAGCGTGCAATTGTCGAGCGTCTGGATGGACATCGACACGGTGGACTTTTACTCCGAGCCCTACGATTGCGCCTTCCTCTTGTCCAACGGCCGGTTTGCCGCCGACATCGAGAGTTTCAAGCTGTTCGACGAATGGCTGATTCCGGTGTGCCACCCGGACTACATGGCGCATGAGCAGTCGGCACTGGGTGACCTGCGCCAGTGTGAACTGCTGCATCCTTCGTCGGACCGGCGCGACTGGCGGCGTTGGCTGGCGCGCATGGATGCCCTGGACATCAGCATCGATCAGGGCCAGGTGTTCGACACCCTCGACCAGGGCATTTCTGCGGCCCAGCAGGGCTTGGGGATTTCCGTGGTCGACCTGGTGCTGGCCAGTGCCGACCTGACCGCAGGGCGCCTGGTCACCCCGTTCAAGCATGCAGTGGCGACCGGAGACGGGTATTACATGACCTGGCTCAAGTCCAGCCCCAAGGCGCGGCAGATGCACAAGCTGCGCGATTTTCTGCTGGGGCAGGTGCCGCCATTGGCCTACAAGGACATCAACTACCTGTATGGCTGATTGCCCGCACAGGCCCCCCGCGCAAGGGTAGAATCGTCGCATCCGACCTATCCGTCGCACCGAGGACAACGCAGTGGAGTTGCAGCAGGGCTTTGTCCTGACCCGGCATTGGCATGACACGCCCCAAGGCACCTGCGTGGAGTTCTGGCTGGCCACCGACCAGGGGCCGCGGCTGTTGCGCCTGGCCCCGCAGGAGTCGGTGGCGTTCATCCTGCAGGCGCAGGTCGAGCATGCGCGGCTGTTGCTGGCAGGCGAGGCCGGTGTCGAAATCAGGCCCCTGCGCCTGCAGGATTTCCAACATCGTCCGGTGCTGGGCGTGTATTGCCGTCAGCACCGGCAACTCATGCAACTGGAACAGCGCTTGCGCGGTGCCGGCGTCGAGGTGTTCGAAGCTGATATCCGCCCCCCCGAACGCTACCTGATGGAGCGCTTCATCACCGCCGCCGTGCAGTTTACCGGCCAGCCTGATGCCCAGGGTGTCATCTGCGAGGCTCAGCTCAAACCCTTGGCGCACTACCGCCCGCCGCTGCGCCTGGTATCGCTGGACATCGAGACCAGCGAGCGCGGCGAGTTGTACAGCATTGCGCTGGAAGGCTGCGGCCAGCGGCAGGTGTTCATGCTAGGGCCCGCCAATGGCCAGCCCGACGCCGTGGATTTCGACCTGCACTACTGCAACGACCGGGCGGCACTGCTCGACTGCCTGAACCAGTGGATGGCCAGGCATGATCCGGATGCGATCATCGGCTGGAACCTGGTGCAATTTGACCTGCGCCTGTTGCATGAGCACGCCAAGCTGCTTCAGGTGCCGTTGAACCTGGGGCGTAACGGTGCGCCCATGACTGTGCGCGCCCACGCCAACCGTAGCCATGTGTTCGCCGATGCGCCCGGCCGCTTGTTGATCGACGGCATCGAAGCGCTGCGCTCTGCCACTTGGAGCTTCCCTTCGTTCAGCCTGGAAAACGTCGCTCAGACCTTGCTGGGGGAAGGCAAGGCGATCGACACGCCTTACCAGCGCATGGACGAGATCAACCGCATGTTCGCCGAGGACAAGCCGTCGTTGGCGCGTTACAACCTCAAGGACTGCGAGCTGGTGACGCGTATTTTTGCGCATACCCGGCTGCTGGAGTTTCTGCTGGAGCGCTCATCGGTGACCGGGCTGGCGGTAGACCGCAGCGGTGGCTCGGTGGCAGCGTTCTGTCACCTGTATATCCCGCAGATGCATCGGCTGGGCTTCGTCGCGCCCAATCTGGGCAGTCGCCCGGATGAAGCCAGCCCGGGTGGTTTTGTCATGGACTCGCGCCCGGGGCTCTATGACTCGGTGCTGGTGCTCGACTACAAAAGCCTGTACCCCTCGATCATCCGTACTTTCCTGATCGACCCGGTAGGCCTGGTCGAAGGCCTGCGCCAGCCGGATGACACGCACTCCGTCGAAGGCTTTCGCGGCGGGCGTTTCTCGCGCAGCCGGCATTGCCTGCCCGCGATCGTCGAACGGGTCTGGCAGGGCAGGGAGGAGGCCAAGCGTGAAGGCAACGCGCCGCTATCGCAGGCACTCAAGATCATCATGAATGCGTTTTACGGGGTGCTCGGCTCAAGCGGTTGCCGCTTCTTCGACCCGCGCCTGGCGTCTTCGATCACGATGCGCGGGCACCAGATCATGCGCCAGACCCGCGCGCTGATCGAGGCACGAGGCTATGACGTTATCTACGGCGACACCGATTCCACCTTCGTCTGGCTCAAGGGTGCACAGGGTGAAGAGGCGGCGGCGCGTACCGGCCGCGCGCTGGTGGCCGAGGTCAACCTGTGGTGGCAGCAGCACCTGCGTGAAACCTTGGGCCTGGAAAGCGCGCTGGAGTTGCAGTTCGAGACCCATTATCGGCGGTTTCTGATGCCGACCATCCGCGGCGCCGACGAGGGCAGCAAGAAGCGGTACGCCGGCCTGGTTCAGCGCGCCGACGGCAGCGAGGACATGGTGTACAAAGGCCTGGAGTCGGTGCGCACCGATTGGTCGCCCTTGGCCAGGCAGTTCCAGCAGGCGTTATATGGGCGAATCTTCCGGGGCGAGCCGTACCGTGACTATGTACGCGGGTTCGTCCAACAGACCCTGGCCGGTGAGCTGGATGAGCTGCTGATCTACCGCAAACGCCTGCGCCGCCCGTTGGCCGACTACCTGCGCAATGTCCCGCCACATGTACGCGCAGCACGCCTGGCCGATGAGTACAACAGCCGCCTGGGGCGTGCCCGGCAATATCAGAATGGCGGCTGGATCAGTTACGTGATCACCACAGCCGGCCCTGAACCCATGGAAAACCTGCAGTCGCCGATCGACTACGACCACTACCTCAGCCGCCAGTTACAGCCTGTGGCCGATGCCATCCTGCCCTTTGTCGGTGATGACTTTGCGGCGTTGACCGACCGTCAGCTGTTGCTGTTCTGAGTGCCGGCTCAAGCGCCCCTTCAGGCGAGCGGGAGGGAGCGCAGGTTGCCGTTAGTGGCTTTGGGCTATGCTGAGTTTGGGTATCGGCCGTTTCCGAAAAGGCTGCCATCCTGGTATCGGTCACCATTGGAAACTGCCAGTTACTTTTCCCTGGCCCTCTGATGTTCGAAGTGGTTTAGGCTCCGGGTCGGATTTTTCTCCGTGATCTGTAGTCACTGTTTTATCGAGACAATAAGGAGATGCGTATGCTCGTCCGGTCACTGACCCTCGCCACCCTGCTCGCCGTCACTGGCCCTCTGTTCGCCGCCGACAGCGACGCTCCGCTGGCCAAGGAACTGGGCAAGGCACGACCATTGGTGATCATTGCCCCCAGTTCCGCCGACCCGACCTTGCGGGGGTTGAACGATGCCTTGAAAGACCCTGCCACCCAGGCTGCGTTCAAGGAGCGTGGCCTGGTGATCTACAGCGTCGCCAACATGATGGGCAAGCGGGAGGACAAGAACCTCGAGCAGCAGACCACCATGGCGCTGATACGTGAGCTCAAGCTCGGCGCCAGCAAGGGCACCAAGGTCATCCTGGTGGGTAAAGACGGTGAGCGGCACATGCTCAAGGATGACGATACAGGTGAAAAGATCGACCCGCAGGCCATCATCAAAGCCGTCGATGAGCTGCCGGCCAGCGAAAAGGCCGTGACGGCACCGGAGCCTGTCGCTGCGGCAGCAGAGCCCAAGGCCAAGGACAGCAAGCCCGCCAAACCGGCCAAGCCGGCAGCGCCGCCCAAGCCATTGGAAGACTGACGTCAGCTACGCGTATCACCCCTGGTGGGGCAGCAAAGGGCTCGTGGGCTGTACGCTCCGGGCCCTTTGCATTTCATGCTGTTCGGGCCTGGACCGTGATGTGCCGTTTGATCCAGTGATCAATGCTTAGCTTCCCGGCACCTTTGAGCAGCAATGGCAGCAGTGCAACCAGGTAGATCAGGGGCAGCTTGTAGTTGCCGAACCCTAGATCGGTGATGGCGTAACCCTTCGCCAATTCTGCCAGGTCCGACCAGTGCGCAGGCCAGTGCACCGC
>NZ_MOMO01000103.1:0-41940 GCF_009933855.1 Pseudomonas sp. SG-MS2
CCGCGGGCCATGCTGCCGTCGGGGTTCATCAGCTCGCACAGCACTGCTGCCGGGCGCAGGCCTGCCAGGCGAGCCAGGTCCACCGAGCCTTCGGTATGGCCGCGACGGGTCAGCACCCCACCATCACGCGCCCGCAGCGGGAACACGTGGCCGGGGCTGACGATGTGCCGTTGCTGCGCCGTCGAGCGCAGCGCTGCTTCGATGGTGGTGATGCGGTCCTGGGCGCTAACGCCGGTGCTCACACCTTCTGCCGCTTCGATGGTCACGGTGAAACCGGTGCCATGGCGCGCCTGGTTGTTCGCCACCATCGGTGCCAGTTGCAGGGCGTCGACGGTGGCTTCGTCCAGGCACAGGCAGACGATGCCGCTGCAATCGCGAATCATCATGGACATGGTCTGCAACGATAGGTTTTCGGCGGCGGCAACGATATCTGCTTCGTCCTCGCGGTCGTCATCGTCGAGCAGCAGCACGGGGCGGCCTGCCTGGAAGGCGGCGATGGCAGCGGACACATTGGGGAATTGCTGGTGATGCTTGGGGGACATGAAACGCTCCTCGTGAATGATCGATGAACGTCTCGGGGCGAACAAAATGCGCGCGCAAGGGCGCCCGAATGGCCCTTGCCTGACGCCTTCTTTCATCCGGACTATGACCGTCGGCTCTGGAGTCGCACCAGATCTGCTGACCCCCGGCATGGCCGGGGCGCTCGCGGGCTCATCTTTCGATTTACCGCCGGTGGGGACTTTCACCCCGCCCTGAAGACCGGGCAAGCATACCGCACAGTGCCACCCTGCTGACAAGCCGATGATCTGCGACCTTTGGCGTATCAGGGGTGACAGGCCTGATGGAACGCGCAGGTCTAGCGAGACATATCCTCAATTACTTCTTGCAATGAAGCTGGCAGCATCGGCCCATGCCCCACCCCCTCGAACCGCTCGAAACGCACCTGCAACCCCGGCACCTTGGCCAGGTAAGCCGCCAGCTCCCGCGTCGGCCGCTCTACATCGCCTTGCACCGGTGCGCGCGGGCTCGACGGTTCGTCGCCACCGCGCATTAGCAACAGCGTCGCTCGGTTATTGCCCAAGCGCTGCTGTAGCCCCTGCGCTTGCCGAACGATAGCTCCATCGTGCCACCACAACGACGGGCTGGCCGCCGCATAGTCGCTGAACGCTCCAGGCCGAGTGAACAACGTGTGCAACACCGCCAAGCCGCCATAGGAATGCCCCCACAGCGTCTGCCGCTGCGGGTCGATGGGCGCCACACCGGCTACCATCGGCCGCATGCGCTCGGTAAGCAAGTCCAGGAATGCATCCACGCCACCGCTGGGCAGGTGGGTCAGCGGATCGCGCTGCTCTGCAAGCCCGGCAATTGCCGGTGTGTAGTCGTAGGTACGCCCGGTTCGCTCGATGCGCTGCTCGGTCTGATACCCAACCGCCACCAGCAATGGTGCCTGGCCCGCTGCGAGTTTGCCCAGTTGCGCACTGTCCAAAGCACCGAGTGCGGCATTGCCGTCGAGCATCCACAACACCGGATAACCTGCGGCGGGCGCCGGGCGGTTTGGCTTGCCGACCCACAAGCGGTAATGGCGCTGGCCATCGGTCGAGTCCAGGTCGAGGTGGCTGAAACGATAGGCCAGGTCCTGGCGCTGCAGCAGTGAAGTGTCCATCTTCTGCTCGGGTTGCGGCTGCGCCAGGGCAAGCGGGGCCGCAAGGGCCAACGCCAATGCCAGGGACAGGGTGATCTTGCTCATCAGGCGCCTCATCGATGCTTTGCAAGGAGCGCAAGGCGGGAGAGCCCAGATGATAATCAGTCCTGATTGGGCGTAAAGCGTATTAACTTTCTAAACATTCCTGGGCAACAGGCAGCAACAGGTGCAGGCAAAGCCCGGGATGACCATTGCTGGCCCACAGCTTGCCGCCTTGCAGTTCGACCGCGCGGCGGGCGATGGCCAGCCCCAGGCCGAAACCTGCGCCGCTGTCGGGCAAGCGCTGGTAGGGCTTGAAGATGCGTTCGAGTTCAGCGTGAGGCACGCCGGGGCCCTGGTCACTCAGGCGCAAATGCCAGTGGTCGCCCTCACGCCAGCCATCGAGGCTGACCCGGCCATCGGCAGGCGAATGGCGGATGGCATTGCGCATGAGGTTTTCCAGCGCCTGGGCCAGGCTGTCCAGATGGGCCTGCACCACGCATTCGATGCCGAGCGAGCAGGGCAGCCGTGCACGGTCCCAGCCGCTCTCGAAGCAGGCGTCCTGGCATAACGCTTCCCACACGGACACCATCAGCACCGGTTCGGTGCGTAACTGCGGCTGCTCGGTGTCCATCCAGGCAAGGTCCAGGGTGCCCTCGAGCAGCTTCTGCATGTCATTGACCTCGTGGCCCAGGCGCTCGCGCAACTGGGCGGGGGGCAAATCACTGTCATGGGCGATGCGCAGCCGCGCCAGGGGCGTGCGCAGTTCGTGAGACAAAGTACGCAGCAGCAGGCGTTGCTGCTCCAGGCTTTGGCGCAGGCGCCCGGCCATGTGTTCGAAGGCCTGCGCCAGTTCGCCCAATTCATCGCGGCGATCCCGCAGGGGCAGGCCAGGGCTGTCCAGGTCGTCCGCGCGCAAGGCGTCGGCGCGGTCGCGCAGGCGGTTGAGCGGTACCACCAGGTGCCGATAGATCGCCAGGCCAAGTAACAGCGCCAGCAGTGTGGGTGCAACGCCGTGAGTGATGAGGTGGGTCCAGGGGGTCAGGCCAGTGGGTAGCAGGCGCTCGGGCAGCTGCAACACCAGCCGGCCGTGTTCTGGATGCTGCGGGAACTCGATGCTGACGTAGGGCAGCTCATCCTGCAGGCGCCGGCTCATCGGCCAGTCGAGTTTGCGCATGAAGGTCAGGCGGCTGGCCTCGTCGGCATTCAGCGGCGCGGTGCCGAGGCTTTGCAGGTGCGGCCCGATCAATACCGCCCAGGTGTTCTCGGCGTGCTGCAGCTTTCTGCGAAAGGCTTCGGCGCCGGCCGCACCGCCTTGCTGCCAGGCCTGTTCAGCCTGCTGCGCATAGCGCGCCAGATAATCCTGGTCGGCCTGGGACAGAAAATAAGTGCTGCGCTCCACCGACAGGCCCCAGGTCCAGATCAGCCAGGTCATCAGCAGGCAGAAGCTGACTTGCAGTGCGGCCAGTTTCCACAGCAGGGGGTGGCGGCGCATCACAGGTGTTCCGTGTCGACCAGGATGTACCCTTGGCCACGTACTGCCTGTATCTGCACATGCTGGGCACCGATATCGGCCAGCTTGCGGCGCAGGTTGCACACATGCACGTCCAGCCCACGGTCCAGGCGGGTGTAGGCGCGGTGCAATACGGTCTGGTAGAGGAATGCTTTGCTCAAGGCCTCACCGGGGTGGGCGCTCAAGGTGGCCAGCAAGCGAAACTCAGAGGCAGTGAGGCCGGCAGCCTTGCCGTGGTGAATGACATCCTGATGGTCCTGGTCGAGCATTACCTTGCCGGTTTCGCTTGGTGCCGCCGGCCTGCGGTCAAAGGCCACCCGGCGCATCAGGGCATCGACCCGCGCGTCCAGTTCCGCCAGGCTGAAGGGCTTGGGCAGGTAATCGTCCGCCCCGCGGGTAAAGCCACTGATGCGGTCCTGCTCGGCCCCCAGCGCCGACATCAGTATCACCGGAACTGCCTGCTGGCGGCGCAACTCGTCGAGCAGGCTGAGGCCGTCCAGGCCTGGCAGCATGATGTCCAGCAACACCAGATCGAAGCCATTGTGTTGCACCGCGTTCAACGCCTGAGGGCCGGTGGCGCAGGCGTTGACCCCAAAGCCCCGGTTGAGGAAGTGGCGCTGGAGGTCCTCACGCAGGCGTGGGTCATCTTCGACGAGCAGGAGTGAGGTTGGCATTGGCAGTCTTGAATGAGAATTCGTATCAGTTGGCGATCATCCCATTGCAGGCAGGGGAAGGGCAATCGCCCCGTGCCGGGCCTAAGTGTTAAGAAGGTTAATCCTGCTGCACCCCTAGTTTTCGTCCGGTATCGTTCGCAAAAAGCAACGTGTTTCGTTTGCGATTAAATATCATTTGGGCGGAAGGTGTGTCATGAGCGGTTTCAAAGGTGTGGGAAGCCCCCGACGGGTGCGGGGCTGGCTGATGCTGGGGTTGTTGGCGCCGTTTTCTTTGTCGGCACTGGCCGAAACGGTCGCCAGTGAGGTTGCTGCGGACAGCTCGCTCGACCTGCCGGCGCTGACCATCGAAGGCAACCGCCTGTACGACATGCTGCCTTCGGAAGAAACCGGCGGTTACAGCGTCGACGCTGCCACGGTGGGCACCAAGACCCCAGCGTCGCTCAAGGAAATACCGCAGTCGGTCACCGTTTACACCCAGGACTACCTCAAAGACCGCCAGTTCGTGCACCTGGACGACCTGGCCAAGTACACCGCGGGGCTGCGCACCCTGACCAACGACAGCGGGCGGTCGTCGATCTATGCCCGTGGTTACGAGTACAGCGAGTTCAACATCGACGGCCTGCCGGCGCCCATGGCCAGTATTTTTGGCACCGTGCCGTCGCTGGCGGCATTCGACCGTGTGGAGATCATGCGCGGCCCGGCGGGGTTGTTCAGCAGCACCAGCGAGCTGGGCGGTATCGTCAACATGGTGCGCAAGCGCCCAACCGCCGAGTTTCAGGGCCACGTCGAAGCCAGCTACGGCACCTGGGACACCAACCACGAAGAAATCGACCTGGGCGGGCCGCTGGATGATGCAGGCCGAGTGCGCGGGCGATTCGTTGCATCGCGGGACGACACCAATGGTGAAGTGGACTACAACGCCAACACCAGCAACAGCTACTACGGCGCGCTGGACATCGACCTTGATGACGACACCCAGCTGTCGTTCGGCCTGATCCATGAAGTGAAGAACATCACCCCGCACAACGGCTACCCGGCAACGCTGTCTGGTGAGGTCCCGGATTTCAGCCATTCGAAATTCCTTGGCGCTGACTGGAACTACTTCGACGGCAAGACCACCGACCTGGTTGCCGAGTTGACGCACCGCTTTGACAACGGTGGTTATGGCCGTATCGCCGCCCGTGGCTCGCACCGCGACACCAACTACCTCTATGCCTTCACTGCGACCAATGCCACCACCGGTGCCAACTCCGAGCGCGCCAGCGCCCGAGACTTCACCCAGGATACCTATTCGCTGGATGCCAGCTACAGCCAGCCGTTCGAAACCTTCGGCCAGGTCAGCGAATTCGTGGTGGGTACCGACTACAAGAACTACGACACCGAGTACCTCAACGGCACCACCAACCTGGGGGCCATCAACGTCAACAGCTACTCGCCGACCCAGTTCGCCAAGCCGTCACCGAACTACAGCACCGAAACCGGTATGCAGGAGGAAGAGTACGGCCTGTACTCCAAGGTCACCTTGCGCCCGGTCGAGCGTTTGGCGCTGATTGCTGGTGGCCGCTTCAGCTGGTATCGCGGTGATTTCTACACCACTACCCTGAGCACTGCTTCGACTGTCGATGACAACAAACGCGTGGATGGACGGTTCACGCCGTACGGTGGCGTTGTCTACGACCTGACCGAAAACCATGCGTTGTATGCCAGCTATTCGCAGGTATTCAAGCCGCAGTCAGATACCGACAGCAATGGCCGCGTACTCAAACCGCGTGAAGGCGAGCAGTATGAGTTTGGCCTCAAGAGCAGTTACTTTGGCGGCGACCTCAATACGCGTGTCTCGGTATTCCGTTTGACCGACGAGAACCGCGCCAGCACCGAATATGATGAAGATGGCGTAGACACCGGTTTCTCCGTGGCATCGGGCAAGACCCGCGTGAAGGGCGCCGAAGTGGAAGTCAGCGGCAAGCTGACGCCGAACTGGGAGCTGCTGGCGGGCTACACCTGGATGGAAACCGAAACCCTCGACGGTGATGCCGAAACCACCTTCTTCATCATGCCGCGCAACCAGGCGTCGCTGTGGAGCAAGTACACCATCAGCCAAGGGCCTTTGACCGGGCTGGCCATTGGTGGCGGCGTCTCGGCGATGAGCAACTTCCATTCCGAGAGCGGCGGCGTGCGCATCGATGCACCGGGTTATGCCACGGTGGATGCGATGCTGTCGTACCCGGTCACCTCGAAGCTGACGGCCACCTTCAACGTCAACAACCTGTTCGACCGCGATTACCTGTCGCGGGTGGGGTCGACTTCGACGTTCAACTTCTATGGGCCTTCGCGCAGCATGATGGTTGGTGCACGTTACGATTTCTGACGTATTTCCCAGGAAATATTCAGATTTTTACCGTTGCTTGTAGTCCATTTCTGAAATAGCTTGCTACCGCCTTTTCGGCATTGTGCTGCTTTTCTCTGCGGCCTAGTCTGGGCCCGTCGTTGCCAAATCAGCGACCGGGCCTGCAAGCCCGCAGACGAATCCCAGCGCTATCCGAGGTGCCTAGTGTCGGCAGCTTCGGCCAATGGTGGCTGCGTGCTGGAGATCTTCGGATCTGCCGGTTCTCGTCTGTCCGGTCTTGCAGACCTGCACGTAGCCGCCACCCATCAAATGCAAGTGATGTCGTGGTGGTCCATCAGGACGCAGACGAGATTACATCATGCTTAAAATTGTCCCCGACCCACCCCATGATAATCATTCCCTTGAAGACACCCTGATCCAGGCCACGGACTATGCGCTGTGCGCCACGACCGTGGTGCACCAGGCACTGCTGCTGCACCCCAAGTCCCCGGTATCGATCTTGATGATGACCTCGCTGCATGAAATGGAGGCGCTACGGGTTTTGCTCGAATCGGCGCTGATCCAGGTGCAGATGCCCACAGGCCCTCGGACCTTGCATTAAGGCTTAAATGATCTGCCGCCTGAGCCGGCCCACAGGGTTCAGCAGCGCTGCGGGCATTGTAGGAGCCGGCTTGCCGGCGATGACGCCAGGCCGGGCAGCGGAAATTTCAAGGAGTTTGAGCAATGACCACTCACACGACCAAATTCACTGTCGGCAAGACCACCTTCTTCCAGGGTGAAGACCACAGCCACCCACTGTTCCGCATCGAAGCCGGCATTCCATGCCAGGATGCCCGGGAGCAAGCGTCGGAGTTGATGGGGTATGTGCGGGAACTGACCATAATTGGCCTGATGGATGAGAAACCCATGATGATATGGGCTTCGCATTACCTCAGTGCCATGGCCAAGGCGCTGATGGATGATGCCGAGTTGGGCATGATGCATTAACAGCAGGCATTAAAAAGCCGGCTTGTGGCCGGCTTCTCGGGGACGCTTCCGGCTAATTTATGGTAAGCCGCAACCGCCTTAACTGTGTGGCCATCAAGGGCCTGAAAGAGATGGCGAACGTTCGTGTGAAACGTTGCCGAGCCCTCTGGACTGCGGCTTGCGCCGGTCGGGGCTGAATGTGGCGCGTAGCATACAAGGGCCTGCCCAGGATGCCCAGCAAAAAATGGCACAGGGTGTTTCATTCCGGGCGTTGCTGAGAAAAATGCGACCAGTGGAAAACCCAGCCAAGTATCTTCAAGTGCTGTGCCTGGCGCTGGGCAGGGGTGAAGCGTTCCACGGTGTAGTTGCGCCGGTCATGGCTGTGCAGGCACAGGGTGCCCTTGTGGCCGAGGCTGAGGCTGTTCACCCTGAGTGCGCCATTGTGCAGCAGGGCATAGGTTTCACCGTCCTTGACCCGGGTCTGGCTGACGTCAATGGCCAGTATCGCGTCGCGTGGCACCCACGGCGCCATGTTTTGGCTTGGCATGGCCAGGCAGACGACATTTTCTGTTGCCACGCCTAAGGCCTGCAGCGCTTCAACCGGGAGTTGCAGGTATTTGCCGTCCAGAGCCACCAGCTTGCCGTCGTGCACTTGCTGAAACGGCACCTGCAAGAGCCGGGTGGCCCGGGTCGATAGCGAGGTGGGCGAATTGTCCGAGGCGGGCGGCAGGGCGCAGGTGCGCAGGATCGAGCTGGGGTGTTTGGGGCCTTCGCCGCTGCGTAGCCAGCGGCGGTGTACGCAAAACAGGTCGGCCAGTTCGTCCAGGCGAGCCAGGGGAACGCCGCGTTTGAACCAGTTGTTGACGTGCTGGGGCGTCACACCGCGCTGGGCGGCGAAGTCGGAAGGGGTCAGGCCACACTCGTGGAGGAGGGCCTTGAGGCGGTCACCGGAGGTTTTCATGCAGCCGAGTGTAGCGGCGCGGTGCCAGTAGGGATATGAACCGGGTGTTGACGTGACGTGTAAGAAAAATGCCGTGTTGTAGGCTGTTGGATTAGGACAACGTAGGATCTTTTACTGTTTGCGGGACAGCGCGCACAAAAAAGCCCCGCCGAAGCGGGGCTTGGTGCAACCGGTATCAGCCCTTGTAGGCAGCGACCGATTTGGTGATCGCGGCGCGGGCGGCGTCGGCGCCTTCCCAGCCTTCGATCTTGACCCACTTGCCCTTCTCGAGATCTTTGTAGTTCGCGAAGAAGTGTTCGATCTGCTGGATCAGCAGTGCTGGCAGGTCGGTGTATTCCTTCACGTCAACGTACAGCTGCGACAGCTTGTCGTGCGGAACAGCGATGACCTTGGCGTCGCCGCCGCCGTCGTCGGTCATGTTCAGAACGCCGACCGGGCGGGCGCGGATGACCGAACCTGGGGCGACCGGGTAAGGCGTAACCACCAGCACGTCCAGCGGATCACCGTCGTCGGCCAGGGTGTTCGGGATGAAGCCGTAGTTGGCCGGGTAGAACATCGGGGTAGCCATGAAGCGGTCGACGAACAGGGTATCGCTGTCCTTGTCGATTTCGTACTTGATCGGCGCGTGGTTGGCCGGGATCTCGATGGCGACGTAGATGTCGTTCGGCAGGTCTTTGCCAGCCGGAATCTTGCTGTAGCTCATTGGGCAGTGCCCCCGTGTTTGATCAAAAAAGTGGCGGCGATTATAGGCACATTCGGCCAGGGCATGCCACGCCCGACCTGATGCGCGGGCGCCTCAGGCGTGGCTTTCGCGGTAGTCCGGGTGCTCGGCCTGCAACCGCGTCAGGCGCGCCAGAGGGTCCTGGCGGTAGAACAGCGAGAGTTGCCGGTACACCTGTGGATAAGCCTGCTGCAAGAGGTCGGGGGCGCTGAAGAAGTACTCGCTGGTGACGGCAAAGAATTCTGCCGGGTTTTCGGCCGCATAAGGGTCGATGGCCGTTTGCGTTTCAGGGTCGGCGTCCAGCTGGCGGTTGAGGTCGTCATACGCCTGCTGCATGGCCGTGGCCCAGTCTTCAACCTGCATGTCGCTGTGCAGCGGTGGCAGGCCATTGGCATCGCCATTGAGCATGTCGAGCTTGTGCGCCAGCTCGTGGATCACCAGGTTGTAGGCTTCCCAGCCGCCGCTGGCCAGCACCCCGGCCCAGGCCATGATCACCGGGCCCTGCTGCCAGGCCTCACCGCTGTGTTCACCATCCCAGACATGCTCCACGCCACTGGCGTCGCGATGGCGCTGCGGGCTCTTGAAGTCGTCCGGGTAGAGGATGATCTCGTGAAAACCCTGATACCAGTTGAGTTCCCCCAGGTGCAACAGCGGTAGCTGGGCCTGGGCGGCGAGGAACAGGCGTTGCTGGTCATCCAGCTCGACGCCGGGCAGGGTGGTCAGGTGCTTGTCGAGCAGGAACAGGATGCAGGCCTCACGTAGCCGACGGTCTTCGTCGTCGCTGATGCCGTCGAGCATCGGCAGGCGTTCACGGACCACCTGCCATTGCTGTGGATCGACCGGGTAGCGCGCCAGCGTGCGCTTGCGCCGCCAGGCGCTGAAGGACCACATGGCGTTCGTCAGTGTGCCTTGGCGGTGCGGCCCAGGCGCCCGCGCAGCAGGCTCAGGACCATGGGTACCAGCGACAGGAAGATGATGCCGACCACCATCAGCGAAAGGTGCTGCTTGATGAACGGCACGTTGCCGAAGAAGTAGCCGAGGGTCACCAGGCCGCCGACCCACAACAGCGAGCCTGCAACGCTGAAGGCCAGGAAGCGTGGGTAATGCATGTGGGCGATGCCAGCGACGAACGGCGCGAAGGTGCGCAGGATCGGCAGGAAGCGCGCCAGGGTCACGGTTTTGCCACCATGGCGTTCATAGAATTCATGGGTGCGCTGCAGGTAGTCGCGACGGAAAATTTTCGAATCGGGTTTGTTGAACAGCCGTTCACCTGCCGTTCGCCCGATCACGTAATTGGTACTGTCACCCATGATTGCCGCGGCCATCAGCAGGCCGGCCAGCAGTACCGGGTCCATGCCGCCACCTGCGGCCACCGCGCCGGCGATGAACAGCAGTGAATCACCCGGCAGGAAGGGCATTACCACCAGGCCGGTCTCGCAGAAAATCACGGTGAACAGGATGGCGTAGATCCAGGGGCCGTAGTTGGTGACCAGCAGATCAAGGTAGGCATCGAGATGCAGGATGAGGTCCAGCGGGTTGAAATCCATGTACAGCACCTGTGTTCTTGACCCGCAGCTACGGGCGAGCGGACTTGCGGTAGGGTAAATTTTCAGACATGCCAGGAGCAGGCATTATACGGCCAAGTCGCGAGGATGCCCGGAGAGTTTGTAGCGGGGGGTTACTGAGGGTGCCGGTACCGGCCCGATCGCCGGCCAGCCGACGGTCGGGCCAGTACTGATCAGTCCTGGCTGATCGGCAAGATGTAGCTTTCGAACTCGGTATCCTTGCGAAAACCGATGGACTCATAGGTCCTCTGCGCCACCTCGTTGTTGGCGCTGGTCGAAACCCGCATGCGCACGGCCTGGGTGTCCTTGGCCATCTTCTTGGCTTCACGGATCAGGTGGTCAGCCACCAGCATGCGCCGTGAGTCTTCGGCCACATAGATGTCATTGAGAATCCACACCCGCTTGAGCGACAGCGACGAGAAGCTCGGGTAGAGCTGGCAGAAGCCCAGCAGTTTGGCGTCGTCATCGTCCGGCAGTGCCAGGTAGATGACCGACTCGTCGCGCTTGAGGCGCGTTTCCAGGAATTTGCGCGAGCTGTCCGGGTAGGGCAGTTGCCCATAGAACTCGCGGTATCGGACGAACAGCGGGGTGAGCAGGTCGAGGTGTTCCAGGGTTGCCTTGATGATGCGCATGTGCGGCCCTCAGAGTCCATTTGGGAAACAGCGGAATGCCAGCAGCTTTCAATCGCATGCTGCCCAATGCCGGCCAGAAGCGCAATCCGCCGTCCGTGACATGTTCTTTACCCTTCACCGAGTAGGAAATTGCCTTTTTGATTAGAGGTGTTTTCACTGTCGATGGTATGGACCTCCGCTTCGTCCTTGAGGTTCACGCCAGACAGCTGTCGGCGACAGGCCTCGCGCATCAGGTATAGCAGGCGATGCGCGGCCATGCCGTAGCTCAGGCCTTCCAGGCGCACGTTGGAGATGCAGTTGCGGTAAGCGTCGGTCAGGCCCACCTTCGGCGCGTAGGTGAAGTACAAGCCCAGGCTGTCGGGTGAACTGAGCCCGGGGCGCTCGCCGATCAGCATCACGGTCATGCGCGCGCCCAGCAGTTGGCCCACTTCGTCGGCCACGGCTACCCGGCCTTGCTCCACCAGCACCACCGGTGCGCTGGTCCAGCCATCGGCGGCGGCCTGCTCCTCGAAACGGGCCAGGAACGGCAAGGTGTGGCGATGCACGGCCAGGGCCGAGAGGCCGTCGGCCACCACGATGGCAAGGTCGCAGCCGCCAGGGTAGGTCTGGGCGTGCTGGCGCAATTGCTCCACCGAGCGCTCGTTCAGGCGCCGGCCCAGGTCGGGGCGTTGCAGGTACTGGTTGCGGTCGCTGGCGGCGCTGTGCAGTACCAGGCTGTCACGCCCGCGTTCCTTCAATTGTTCGCTCAGGGCCGCGTGGTCGAATGCCAGGTGCACGGCATCGCGGGCCTGGGCGTGGGCGAACTGGAAGTCCAGCTGGGCGCCGGTTGGCAGGCTGATGCCGCTACGGCCAAGGGCGATACGTGCCGGGGTCAGGCTGCGAAGGGCCTGCCAAGGGTTTTCGGGGGTGGGCGTCTGATGGTCCATGGTCACCTCTATGCCAGCTGTGCCAAGGCCTGGCGGAACGCCGGCGGCAGGTTGTCGCCAAAGCGCACCCGGCCATCGGCCTGGGTGAATATGCCGGTGCGCTGCAACCATGCCTCGAACTCAGGCCCGGGCTTGAGGCCCAGGGTCTGGCGCGCATACAGCGCGTCATGGAACGAGGTGGTCTGGTAGTTGAGCATGATGTCGTCGGAACCGGGGATGCCCATGATGAAGTTGATCCCGGCCACACCCAGCAGGGTCAGCAGGGTGTCCATGTCGTCCTGGTCGGCCTCGGCGTGGTTGGTGTAGCAGATGTCGCACCCCATCGGCACGCCCAGCAGCTTGCCGCAGAAGTGGTCCTCAAGGCCGGCACGGATGATCTGCTTGCCGTTGTACAGGTACTCGGGGCCGATGAAGCCGACCACGGTGTTGACCAGAAACGGTTTGAAATGGCGGGCAACGGCGTAGGCGCGGGTTTCGCAGGTTTGCTGGTCGACGCCGTGGTGAGCGTTGGCCGACAGGGCGCTGCCCTGGCCGGTTTCGAAATACATGAGGTTCTGCCCGAGCGTGCCGCGCTTGAGCGACAACCCGGCCTCGTAACCTTCCTGAAGCACGTTGAGGTTGATGCCAAAGCCGGCGTTGGCCGCCTCGGTGCCGGCAATCGACTGGAACACCAGGTCCAGCGGCACGCCGCGGTTGATTGCCTCGATCGAGGTGGTGACGTGGGTCAGCACGCAGGCCTGGGTGGGAATGTCGTAGCGCTGGATGATGGCGTCGAGCATTTCCAGCATGGCGCAGATCGAGGCGATGCTGTCGGTGGCCGGGTTGATGCCGATCATGGCGTCGCCATTGCCGTACAACAGGCCATCGAGAATGCTGGCGGCAATCCCGGCCGGCTCGTCGGTGGGGTGGTTGGGCTGCAAGCGGGTCGACAGGCGCCCGCGCAAGCCCATGGTGCCGCGAAAACGGGTGACTACACGGATCTTCTGCGCCACCAGTACCAGGTCCTGTACGCGCATGACCTTCGATACGGCAGCGGCCATTTCCGGGGTCAGGCCAGGCGCCAGGGCGCGCAGGCTGTCCTCGTCGGCTTCGTCACTGAGCAGCCAGTCACGCAGGCCGCCGACGGTGAGGTGGCTGACCGGGGCGAAGGCCTGGGCGTCGTGAGTGTCGATGATCAGGCGGGTAACTTCGTCCTGCTCGTACGGGATGAGCGCTTCGCTGAGGAAGTGGCTGAGCGGAATATTGGCCAGTGCCATCTGCGCCGCCACCCGTTCACCGTCGTTGGCGGCAGCAACGCCAGCCAGGTAATCCCCGGAGCGTGCGGGGCTGGCTTTGGCCATCACGTCCTTGAGGCTGTCGAAGCGGTAGACCAGGTGGCCTACCGTGTGTACGAAACTTGCCATACAGAATCTCCAGAGTGCCGCGGGCGTGCCCGCGGCAGGTGTCGGCAATCAGTGCAGGGCCTCTTCGGCCTTCTGGATCGCGGCGAATTCCTCTTCCGGTGTACCCGCAACCAAGTGGTGGCGGCTGTAGAACGCAAAGTAGGCAATCAGTACTGCATAGATCACTGCGGCGCCAATCACCACCCGTGGGTCGACCAAAAAGCCTGCGACCACGGCGATGCATGCCAGCACCAGGGCTACGCCCGAGGTGAAGATGCCACCAGGGGTGCGATAGGGGCGTTCCATCTTGGGCCGGCGGATGCGCAGGGTGATGTGCGCGGCCATCATCAGTACATAAGACAGCGTCGCACCGAACACCGCAACCAGGATCAGCAGGTCGCCCTGGCCGGTCAGTGACAGGCCGAAACCGATGATGCCAGGGATGATCAGGGCCAGTACCGGGGCCTTGCTCTTGTTGGTTTCGGACAGCTTGCGCGGCAGGTAGCCGGCGCGGGAAAGGGCGAAGATCTGCCGCGAATAGGCATAGATGATCGAGAAGAAGCTGGCAATCAGACCGGCCAGGCCAACCAGGTTGACGAAGCCGCCCATCCAGGTGGAGCCGCCATACGCCTTGGAAAGTGCTTCTACCAGTGGGTTGCCGGAGGCTTTGAGCGCTTCGGAGCCCGCACCACCCGGGCCTACCACGAGGATCAGCAGGGCAAACGCCAGCAACACCAGCATTGCGCCAATCAGGCCGCGTGGCAGGTCACGTTTCGGGTTCTTGGTTTCCTCGGCCGCCAGCGGCACGCCTTCTACCGCCAGGAAGAACCAGATCGCGTAAGGGATTGCCGCCCACACGCCAACATAACCGAACGGCAGGAAGCTGCTGGCGCCGACCGCGTCGGTCTGGGCGATGTCGAACAGGTTCGCCGCATCAAAATGGGGCACCATGCCCACAAGGAAGACAGCCAGGGCGATGGCGGCGACGGCGGTGATGATGAACATCAGCTTTAAGGCTTCACCGACCCCGAAGATGTGGATGCCGATAAAGACGATGTAGAACGCCAGGTAGATCATCCAGCCGCCAATGCCGAACAGGGACTGGCAGTAGGCACCGATGAACACCGCGATGGCTGCCGGAGCGATGGCGTACTCGATGAGGATCGCCGTGCCTGTCAGAAAGCCGCCCCACGGCCCGAAGGCGCTGCGAGCAAAGCCATAGCCGCCCCCGGCGGTAGGGATCATCGAGGACAGTTCGGCCAGCGAAAAGCACATGCACAGGTACATGGTGGCCATCAGCAGGGTGGCAAGGAACATGCCGCCCCAGCCACCTTGGGCGAGGCCGAAGTTCCAGCCGGCATAGTCGCCGGAGATCACGTAGGCGACGCCCAGGCCCACCAGCAGGACCCAGCCGGCGGCGCCTTTTTTCAGTTCACGTTGCTGGAAATAGTCCGAACCGACCTTTTCGAAATCGACGGAAGCGCCTGCCGGTGCGCCGGAGGATTGATCGCTTGGCATAGTTTCACCTGTTCTTTTTCTTGGTGGCCGGAAGGGTTCCGGCCGATGGTGATGGGTACTGCAGGAAGCGAGCCATGCAAGCTACAAGCCTCAAGAAAAAGCAGGTCGGCGTTCTATCCGCTTTTTCTTGCAGCTTGCAGCTTGCCGCTGCCGCTTAGAAGAAGCCCAGCGGGTTGATGTCGTAGCTCACCAGCAGGTTCTTGGTCTGCTGATAATGGTCGAGCATCATCTTGTGGGTTTCACGGCCCACGCCGGACTTCTTGTACCCGCCGAACGCGGCGTGCGCCGGGTACAGGTGGTAACAGTTGGTCCATACGCGGCCAGCCTTGATGCCGCGGCCCATGCGGTAGGCGCGGTTGATGTCGCGGGTCCATACACCGGCGCCAAGGCCGAACTCGGTGTCGTTGGCGATGGCCAGTGCCTCGGCTTCGTCCTTGAAGGTGGTGACGCTGACCACCGGGCCGAAGATTTCTTCCTGGAACACGCGCATCTTGTTGTTGCCTTTGAGCAGCGTCGGTTGGATGTAGTAACCGGTCGCCAACGCGCCTTCCAGCTTCTCCACCTTGCCACCGGTCAGCAGTTCGGCGCCTTCATCCTGGGCGATCTGCAGGTACGACAGGATTTTTTCGAACTGCTGTTGCGAAGCCTGGGCGCCGACCATGGTGTCGGTGTCGAGCGGGTCGCCGCGCTTGATCTGCAGCACCTTCTTCATCACCACTTCCATGAACTGCGGGTAGATCGACTCTTGCACCAGCGCCCGCGACGGGCAGGTGCATACCTCGCCCTGGTTGAAGAACGCCAGCACCATGCCTTCGGCAGCCTTGTCGATGAAGCTCGGCTCGGCCTGCATGATGTCTTCGAAGTAGACGTTGGGTGATTTGCCGCCCAGCTCGACGGTAGACGGGATGATGTTCTCGGCGGCGCATTTCATGATGTGCGAGCCGACCGGGGTAGAACCGGTGAAGGCGATCTTGGCGATGCGCTTGCTGGTGGCCAGTGCTTCGCCGGCCTCGCGGCCATAGCCCTGGACTACGTTGAGCACGCCGGGCGGCAGCAGGTCGCCGATCAGCTCTACCAGCACGGTGATGCCCAGCGGGGTTTGCTCGGCCGGTTTGAGCACCACGCAGTTGCCAGCGGCCAGGGCCGGGGCCAGTTTCCAGGCGGCCATCAGGATCGGGAAGTTCCACGGGATGATCTGCCCGACCACGCCCAGTGGCTCATGGATGTGATAGGCCACGGTATTTTCGTTGATCTCGGCGGCACCGCCCTCTTGGGCGCGTATGCAGCCGGCGAAGTAGCGGAAGTGATCGACCGCCAGCGGGATGTCGGCGTTGAGGGTTTCGCGGACCGGCTTGCCGTTGTCCCAGGTTTCGGCGATGGCCAGCACTTCCAGGTTCTGCTCGATGCGGTCGGCGATCTTCAGCAGCACGTTGGAGCGGTCCTGCACCGAGGTGCGGCCCCAGGCATCGGCGGCTGCGTGGGCGGCGTCGAGCGCCTTGTCGATGTCTTCGGCAGTGGAGCGGGGGAATTCAGCGATCAGCTTGCCATTCACCGGGGAGGTGTTGTCGAAATACTGCCCCTTGACCGGAGCTACGAATTCACCACCGATGTAGTTGCCGTAGCGGCTCTTGAAGGAAACCTTCGCGCCTTCGGTACCGGGATGTGCATAACGCATGGTGTGTCTCCTGGTTAATTGTGTTTGTTGAGGAGTTGGAAAGCGTAGAGCAAAGGTTGGGCCAGCGTGGGGAGGGCCATTGGAATCAAGGGGTTGCGCAGTTTCTTGATGAGCCCGCAGAGTGGGCTGTCCCAGGAGTGGCACGGCCTGGGTGACACTTTGTACCGTTTGCGACACGCTTGATTGCGGTGCATTGCAAAGCCCGGGCGGGTGGAGGATGCTGGCAGGACGCTCTATCTGCGGAGAACAAAAACCAATGCAGAGCCACCACCTCAGTCGGCATGCCCAGCAAGTGCATACCGTTGCCCACGGCGAAGCCGGCGGTGCCGGTAGCGACCCGTCGATTGCCCGATCCTGGCTGCGATGCCTGGAGGACTATCATCTTGATCCCGAGGTGCTTGCGGCGCCGGTCGTGCTGGAACACGGCCGCCTGCTCGAAAGCCGTGAGCGCCTGAACCAGGTGCTGAAAATCGCCGACAATGAAATGAACAGCCTGCACCAGCAGCTATCAGGTGCCGGGCACGCGGTACTGCTGACCGATGCGCGCGGTGTCATCCTCAATTGTGTCACCGCACCCAGCGAACGGCGCATTTTCGAGCGTGCAGGGTTGTGGTTGGGCGCTGACTGGAGCGAGGCGCGCGAAGGCACCAACGGCATCGGCACCTGCCTGGTCGAGCGCCAGGCGCTGACCATCCATCAGAACGAACACTTTCGCGGGCGGCACACCGGGCTGACCTGTTCGGCCAGCCCTGTTTTCGACCCGCATGGCGAGCTGCTGGCAGTGCTCGATGTGTCATCGGCGAGGCCGGATGTCTCGCGTCAGAGCCAGTTTCATACCATGGCGCTGGTCAACCTTTCGGCAAAGATGATCGAGAGCTGTTACTTCCTGCGCCACTTCGAGCAGCAATGGTTGCTGCGCTTCCATCTGCAGGCCGAGTCGGTGGGGTTGTTCAGCGAAGGGCTGCTGGCGTTCGACGCCGATGGCCGTGTCTGCGCGGCCAACCAGAGCGCCCTCAACCTGTTGGGCACCGTCCGTGGCGGGGTACTGGGCAAGCCGCTGGAAATGTTTTTTGCCTGTAACCATGATGAGCTCTTCAGCCGCGCCATGCCCAATGGCAGCACGGCCTGGCCGCTGTATACGCGTGATGGTCGCCAGGTATTTGCCAGCTTGCGCGGGCAGGCGAAGGCACCGGTGTGGGCGGTGCCGGCGGGTTTGCCCGAAGCCCGGCCAGAGGCTGCCCCCGGCATTTGTCTGATGGACCCGGCGCTGCAGGGTGATTTCCGGCGTGCGCTGCGGGTGTTCGAGCGTGATGTGCCACTGCTGGTGTCGGGCGAGACCGGTTGTGGCAAGGAAGCCTTCGCCCAGGCAGTGCACCACGCTAGCCAGCGGCGCGGCAAGCCGTTCGTGGCAGTCAACTGCGCCTCGATTCCCGAAAGCCTGATAGAGAGCGAGTTGTTCGGTTACCGCGGCGGCAGTTTTACCGGGGCGCGCAAGGAAGGCATGCGCGGCAAGCTGCTGCAGGCTGATGGCGGCACATTGTTGCTCGACGAGATCGGTGACATGCCGCTGGCGCTGCAGACCCGTCTGCTACGGGTGCTGGAAGAACGTCAGGTGGTGCCGATCGGTGGTGAGCCGCAAGCGGTCGATGTGCGGATCGTCAGTGCTACCCACCGCGACCTGCTTGAGCGGGTGGAGCAGGGCACCTTCCGCGAGGACTTGTATTACCGGCTCAATGGCCTGGAAGTGACGATGCCGGCGGTGCGTGAGCGCAGTGACAAGGCTCAGTTGCTGGATTTCCTGTTGCGACAGGAAGCGCAAGGCCAGGCCATTGAAATCGAGCCAAGCGCCCGCCAGGCGCTACTGGATTTTGCCTGGCCGGGCAATGTGCGCCAGATGCGCAACGTGCTGCGTACGTTGGTGGCATTGTGTGAGGATTGTCATGTCGCGTTTGCGGACCTGCCCGCAATCGTGCGCAACACCTCCAGCCCTGTAGGAGCGGCCTTGTGTCGCGAAAGGGCCGCTGAGCGGCCCCAGGATTTCGATAGCGCTGCCCAGTTTGCGGGGGCCGCTTCGCAGCCCTTTCGCGACACAAGGCCGCTCCTACAGGCGGAGGGCCAGGCCCTGTTATCGGTACTGGAGGCAAACCGCTGGCACCTGACCCGTGTCGCCGAGCACTTGGGTATCAGCCGCAATACCTTGTATCGCAAACTGCGCAAACACGGCATCGCCAGGGGCGTCTGAGCGAAACAGCGAGTGCGATTTCCCGCGCCCTGGGCTACCCTGCCTCGAAGTTTTGCGAGGTCGACCATGCATATTCATATTCTCGGTATTTGCGGCACTTTCATGGGTTCGCTAGCGGTGCTGGCCAAAGAACTCGGCCACCGTGTGACCGGTTCGGACGCCAACGTCTACCCACCGATGAGCACCCAGCTCCAGGCCCAGGGCATCGAGCTGACCCAAGGCTATGACCCGGCCCAGCTGGACCCGGCGCCGGACCTGGTGGTGATCGGCAACGCCATGTCGCGGGGCAACCCGGCGGTGGAGCATGTGCTCAACAAAGGCCTGCCTTATGTCTCCGGCCCCCAGTGGCTGGCCGACCATGTGCTGCAGGGGCGTTGGGTGCTGGCCGTGGCCGGTACCCACGGCAAGACCACCACCAGCAGCATGCTGGCCTGGGTCCTGGAGCATGCCGGCATGAGCCCCGGCTTCCTGATCGGTGGCGTGCCGCAGAACTTCTCGGTGTCGGCACGCTTGGGCGATACGCCGTTCTTCGTGGTGGAGGCCGACGAATACGACAGCGCGTTCTTCGACAAACGTTCGAAGTTCGTGCACTACCGTCCGCGCACTGCGATTCTCAATAACCTTGAGTTCGACCACGCGGACATCTTCCCGGATCTGGCCTCCATCGAGCGGCAGTTCCATCACTTGGTGCGCACCATTCCGAGCGAAGGCCTGGTAATCCACCCGACCACCGAACAGGCGCTGGAGCGGGTAATCGGCATGGGTTGCTGGACGCCAGTGCAGACCACCGGCGAGGGTGGCCAATGGCAGGCGCGCTTGCTCAGTGCCGACGGCTCGCGCTTCGAAGTGCTGTTCGAGGGGCAAGCGCAAGGCGTTGTGGACTGGGCCCTGACCGGCCAGCACAACGTTGCCAACGCGCTGGCAACATTGGCCGCTGCCCGTCACGTGGGGGTGGTGCCTGCCATGGGCATTGAAGGCCTGAGCGCGTTCAAGAGCGTCAAGCGGCGCATGGAAAAGGTCGCAGAAGTTCAAGGCGTGACCATCTATGATGACTTCGCTCACCATCCGACGGCTATCGCCACCACCCTCGACGGCCTGCGCAAGCGGGTGGGCGAGGCACCGGTGATCGCCATCATCGAGCCTCGTTCCAACTCCATGAAGCTGGGCGCGCACCGTGACGGCCTGCCGGAAAGCGTCAACGATGCCGACCAGGTAGTCTGGTATGCGCCAGCCAACCTGGGCTGGGACCTGGCGGCGACTGCGGCGCAGTGCAAGGTGCCGAGCGTGGTCGCCGACAGCCTCGAAGCGATCATCGAGCGGGTCAAGGGCCAGGCGCGGCCGGGCACACACGTGGTGATCATGAGCAACGGCGGCTTTGGCGGCCTGCATGGCAAGCTGGCCGAGGCCCTGAAGTGAGCGGGCCGGAACGCATCACCCTGGCCATGACCGGCGCCTCCGGCGCGCAGTATGGCTTGCGGCTGCTCGATTGCCTGGTGCGCGAAGACCGTGAGGTGCATTTTCTCATCTCCAAGGCCGCGCAATTGGTGATGTCCACCGAGACCGACGTGCTGCTGCCGCCCAAGCCTCAGGCCATGCAGGCCTTTCTGACCGAGTACACCGGTGCTGCCGATGGGCAGATCCGCGTGTATGGCAAGGAAGACTGGATGTCGCCGGTGGCCTCGGGCTCCGGCGCACCGGCGGCCATGGTGGTGGTGCCGTGCTCCACCGGCACCTTGTCGGCCATCGCCACCGGGGCCTGCAACAACCTGATCGAACGTGCCGCCGACGTGACCCTCAAGGAGCGTCGCCAGCTGATCCTGGTGCCGCGCGAGGCGCCATTCTCGACCATCCATCTGGAGAACATGCTCAAGCTCTCGCAGATGGGGGCGGTGATCTTGCCGGCGGCGCCTGGCTTCTATCACCAGCCGCAGACCATCGATGACCTGGTCGACTTCGTCGTGGCGCGCATTCTCAACCTGCTGAACATCCCGCAGGACATGTTGCCGCGTTGGGGGGAGCATCATCTTGGGGCGGATGATTGAAACGCACGTTGCCTGCAATGCTGGCCGTCCTGTTGCTCAACGGCTGTGCCACGGTGCGCACGCTTGATGCCAACAAGCCGGGCGCGCCGGTGGTGTATGCCGGCACCCGGCTGGACTTGTACGTGATCAATGGCGGGTGCTGCCCCAAGGATCATTTCGGGGCTCAGGCGCCGGCGTATCCGCGGCTGGACCTGCCTGGGAGCATGTTGCTCGATACCCTGCTGCTGCCATTATCGTTGCTGACGGCTGCCGGGATCGGCTTCCAGGCCACTGGCGGTCTGTAACGGCCCTGTCGCCGGCTTGCCGGCGACAGGGCCGTTCAGGCGGGCGCTATTTCTTGCCTAATCTACGCAGCTCATCCGACTCGACAACCCGAATCCCGTCCTCTTCCTCCAGCGCCAGGCGCCATAGCGCCCGCGCCAATGTGCAGGCTTCGATGCCCCGATACTTGCCCGGCATCAACCGCGCAAACGGGGAAGCCAGCCGTTCGCCCAAGCGCGGCGCAATGCGCTCACCCAGCAGCAGCGAAGGCCTGACAATCGTCAGTTGCGGCCAATCCTGCGCCTTGAGCGCCTCTTCCATTTCACCTTTGACCCGGTTGTAGAAGATCGACGACTTGGGATCGGCGCCGATGGCGCTGACCACCAGCAGGTGGCGCGCACCCATCTCCCGTGCACGCTTGCTGAAGGCCACCACCATGTCCAGGTCGACGGCGCGGAACGCCTGCTCGGAGCCGGCCTGCTTCAAGGTAGTGCCCAGACAGCAGTAAGCGATGTCCACGCGCCCGGCCAGTTGCGGTAGGAACACCGCAGGGTCACCGACCGGGTTTTCCAGGTGTGGGTGTTCGGCCAGGGGGCGGCGGGTGGGTGCCAGAACGCGGCTGATGGTGGGCTCGTTGAGCAGGCGGTCAAGCAGGTGTTCACCCGTCAGGCCCGTGGCTCCGGCAAGCAGGACATGCTGAGGCGTCAAGTACATGATGTCTCTCCTGTGTTACACACAAGTCTAGTGCGGGGCTGGCCTTTTTTCCTGCCCCTGCGAAGTCGCTTGTGCGGCATTGCGTAAGGCTTTCTCAGCTTGCTGCTGGCGCAAGCGTTGCCAATGTGCCAGTACGGTTGGTGGTGCCCAGATCTGTGGCTCGGAGGCTTCGAAACCTTCCCTCTTCTCCCGTTCGGCAACACTGCTGCGCGCCAGTTCGAACGCTTGTTCGAGGTCGTCGGTCTGGTTCAGCGCCTGGGCAAACAGAGCCTCGCCGAAATAGGTGAAATCGGCCTCTTCCGAGCAGCCGAATGACACCCTGTCCGCCCGTGCGGCAGTCATGATGATCGTCCGCTCATCTTTGAGCGGGGCGATGTAGCCCCCTGAATAGCAGGCGGAGATGACGATCACCTTGTCGCGCTCTTTGAGCGGCGCCAAGGCGCTGGCCAGTTCGTCGGCGGACAGGTCGGCAAGCTGCAGGCGTGGTTGGTCGAATACCAACTGGTGGTCCTGGCTGCCATGGCTGGTCAGGTAGATGAACACCAGGTCTTGCGGGCCGGTGCGCTCAGCCAGTGTGCGGGCGGCGCGGGTAAGGTTCTCGCGGGTTGCCATGGGCCGTGTGGACATCTGGTCGCGGTGGTTGACCAGCGTGATCTGGCCGTGGGCACCGAAGCGCACCTTCAAAAGATTGCTGACGTAGTCGGCCTCGCGCAGAAATACACTCTGCTGGCCGTCACCAGCGACCACCAGGCTATACAGCTCAATGGGCGGCGTGGAGCGCGGTACGCGCGCCAGCGCCTCATCCAGTAGCTTGCCCTGATTGAGCAGGGCCAGTTCCAGCGGGTCGGGGAGCAGTTTGCCGTTGTGGTCGCGAACGCGCACACCATTGACCCAGTAACCGCTTTGCACCTTGCCACTGGCCAGGGTCAGTTTACCCTGGCCCTGGTAGGCGTCGTTTTCGAAGCCGCCGACGTAGCGGCTGCCATCGGGCAGTTGCAGGCTGCCCTGGCCGGCCAGGCGCCAGTCGACGAAGCTGCCCTTGTAGTGGCTGCCATCGCTGCCCAGCATTTCCCCCTCGCCAAGCAGCGAGCCGTCCTTGAACTCGCCGATCCAGACATCACCTTCGGCGTTTTCATAGCGGCCACGACCTTCCAGGCGGTTGTCCTTGAACTCGCCGATATATTGCTCGCCATCGACGCTGTCGTAGGTGCCGCTGCCCTGCAACAGACCGTCGACGAAGCGGCCACTGAACTGATTGCCGCTGGCATCGCTGCGTACGCCGGCACCATTGGGCTTGCCGCTGGCAAACAAGCCCTGGTAACGGCTGCCGTCCGCCAGTTCGAGCTCACCCGCGCCATGGTACTGATCGTCCTTGAACTGGCCGCGGTAGGTCTGGTCCGCCTGCTTGAGCGTACCTTCGCCGTCGCGACGGCCGTGGCTGAAGGTGCCTGCATAGTGGCTGCCGGGGGTGGTCAGATCGCCCACGCCCTGGAACAGGCCGGCGGCGAACTGGCCGCGATAGACCTCGCCATTGCTGCCATGCCACTCGCCCTGACCATGCCATTGGCCATCCTTGAAGCCGCCGGCGTACCAGCTGCCGTTGGGATAGTCGATGCGCCCTTCGCCTTGCAGCAAGCCGTCAACCACCTGGCCCCTGTAGCGACCGCCGTCGGGCAGGCGCGCATCCGGTGGCAACAGCGATTCGCCATCGCCACAGGCAGCGAGCATCAGGGTCAGGGTGAGAGGCAACAGAGCACGCATGGCCGAATCCGGGCAAAAGTTATGCCGAGTATGCCGCACAATGGGGCGGATGAGACAGCCATGGCAGGGGCCGCGTGGCGACCCCCAAAAAAAGATCAGACGAAGCAGAGCGAAAGCGGCTCGGCGATATAGGCCGGCTTCTCTTCGCCTTCGATCTCCAGTGTCGCGGTAGCCTTGAGCAACCACTGCCCAGGTTTCTTCTCGGTCACCTCACCCAGATCCACCTTCAGGCGCACCTTGCTGCCGACTTTCACCGGCTGAATGAAACGCACACTGTCGAGCCCGTAATTGACCACCATCTTCAGGCCTTCAGGCAGCACCAGTATGTCTTCCATCAGCTTTGGAATCAGCGACAAGGTCAGGAACCCATGGGCAATGGTACAGCCAAAGGGTGTCTTGGCCGCTTTGTCAGGGTCGACATGGATGAATTGAAAATCGCCCGTGGCCTCAGCGAACAGGTTGATGCGTTGCTGGTCGATCTTCAGCCAGTCGGAACGTCCCAGTTCCTTTCCAACGTACTGCGAAAGCTCGGTAACCGGTACATAGGGCATCGCGACTCTCCAGGTTGTCATTTGGTACGAGAGTGCAAGATCAGCACGGCGAACAATTACAGTCAAGTTGCCAGCATCAGGGCGAATATCCGCCCATAGCCTTGCGCGTGCTTATAATGGCCGGCATGGCCGAAAGGAGATCCTTATGCTGTTGCGTGGTTTGACCTGGCTGGTGCTGTTCCAGCTGCTGGGTACGGCGCTCAATCATCTGTTGGTGCCGATACTGCCCGGGCCGATCATTGGCCTTTTGCTTTTGTTGTCGTTCCTCATGGCCCGCGGTGAGGTCGGCAAGCCGTTGAACGAGGCGGCGAGCAGTCTGTTGCGTTACCTGCCGCTACTGTTGGTGCCGCCAGCAGTGGGTGTGATGGTGTATGCCAAGGATATCGCTGCAGACTTCTGGGCCATCGCCGGCGCGCTTCTGATCTCCTGCCTGGCCACCTTGGTCTTTGTCGGTGTATTGATGCAGAAACTCATGCATCGCCAGGGCAAGCGCGGGGAGCAGCCATGATCCTCGATTGGCAGGGCGCGCTCGATGCGGTTGTCCACCATCCGCTGTTTGGCATTGGCATTACGCTGGGTGCCTATCAGGTGGTGCTGGCAGCTTACGAGAAAACCCGCTGGATCTTCCTGCAGCCGGTACTGGTGTCGATGGTCATGGTGATCGGTGTGTTGCTGGTCTGTGGTATCGACTACCGTGAGTACCGCAAGAGCACCGAGATCATGAACATCCTGCTGGGGCCGGCCACGGTGGCCTTGGCCGTGCCGCTCTACCTCAACCTGCGGCGTATCCGTCAGCTGTTCTGGCCGACATTTACTACGCTGGTAATCGGAGGCCTGTTCGCCACGCTCTGCTGCCTGTTGCTGGGCTGGTGGTTCGGCGCCGAACACATGATCCTGATGACCATGGCGCCGAAGTCGGTGACCTCACCGATTGCCATGCTTGTGGCCGAGCAAATTGGTGGTGTGGCGGCCCTGGCGGCGGTCTTCGTGTTGATCACCGGGGTGATCGGGGCCATTTTCGGCCCTGCGTTGTTGAGCCGTTTTGGTGTGCATAGCCCCGAGGCGCGCGGCATGTCCCTGGGCGTGACCGCGCATGCCGTGGGTACCTCGGTGGCCTTGCAGGAAAGTGACGAGTGCGGCGCGTTTGCCGCACTGGCGATGAGCCTGATGGGGGTGGCCACGGCGGTGTTCCTGCCGTTGGCGGTCAGCCTGGTGGCTTGAGGAGTTGTGATGACGCTACCGCTGTTTCCCCTCAATACTGTGTTGTTTCCCGGTTGCCTGCTGGATTTGCAGATATTCGAAGCCCGCTACCTGGACATGATTGGCCGCTGCATGAAGCAGGGCACAGGCTTTGGTGTGGTGTGCATCGTCGAAGGCGAGCAGGTCGGCAAGGCGCCGCCTGTGGTTGCATCGATCGGGTGCGAGGCGCTGATCCGTGATTTTGTCCAGCAGGACAACGGCTTGCTGGGTATCCGTGTGGAAGGTGTGCGGCGCTTCGAGCTGGGTCAGACCGAGGTGCAGAAAGACCAGTTGCTGCTGGGCGAGGTGCATTGGCTGGCGGAGCAGGCGGACAGCCCGCTGACCGATCAGGACGATGACCTGCTGGCCCTGCTGGTGGCGTTGGGTGAGCACCCGATGGTCGAGGCGCTGGACATGCCCCGTGACGTCGCGGGGCGCCAGGCACTGGCCAACCAGCTGGCTTATCTGCTGCCGTTCATGGAAGAGGACAAGCTGGACTTGCTGGCGATCGACTCGCCGTCACAGCGGCTGGCAGAAATCCAGAGGCTGCTGGAGCGGATTCAGGGCGAGTTGTTTGCCTGATAGAGGGTGGTTGCCTTTATGGCCCTATCGCCGGCTTGCCGGCGATAGGGCTGTACAGGCAGCGTCAATATTGGTAACGCTCCAGGGCCAGCGGCAAGGCATACAGGGCAAAGAAAGCCAGCAACGCGATACACGCCGGTAATACCAGCCACCATACGCGTTGTGGCAATGCATTGAGCGGCTGGCGATATTGCACCAGCGTCAGGCTGAGCGCGCAGACGCAGCAGGCCAGCAAGGCTCCGGCCAGGATGTCGGTCGGCCAATGCGCTCCCAGGTAAACGCGCGACAGGGCAATCGCCAACGCCGGAATGCACCCCAGCATCACCCAGGTCAGGCGCATGCGTGGCGGCTGGCTACGCCCGGCCAGCACCGCCATCACCAGGAAGAACGCAAACGAGGCCGAGCTATGGCCGCTGGGCATGCTGTAACTGGTCAAGGGGTCGGTCAGCACCTCCGGTCGCGCCCGGGCGAACAGCCATTTCAGCGAGCCATTGGCAATTGCCGTACCCATCAAGGCGCCACCGGCGAACAGTGCATGCCGCCATTGTCGGGCGAGCAGCAGCAGGCCGGTGAGCAGCCCGCCCAGGAACAGCTGGGTGCGGAAATCGCCCAGGCGGGTTACCAGCACCATGGTGCCGTCCAAGGCTTGGCTGCGATGCTCCTGCACCAGGGTCATCACGCCCTGGTCGAACTCGTGAAAATACGGCCATCCCAGAAACACCCCGGCCAATGCCAGAAAGCTCAAACCGGCGATCAGCCGCGTCCCGTGACGCTGGTCGCGTACGCTGCTGTTCAGGCTCAGCCCGATCAGCACCGCCAGGGCGCCGGCGATGATGCCTGCATCCAGCCAGAACCCTTCCGGCAATGGCAGGCGCATGGCCGCCCCGGTAGCCCAGCCCGGCAACAGGTAGGCGACCGACCAGCCGGCACCGGCCAGCACGCTGACCGCGATGAAGCGCGGCAACGGCATGTCAAACATGCCCGCGACCATCGGCAGCATCGGCCGCAGCGGGCCGATGAAACGGCCAACCAGCAAGCTGGCGATGCCGTAGCGCTGGAAGTAGGTTTCAGCGCTGCCGATCCATTCCGGGTGGTGGCGCAACAGGGGTAGGCGGCGGATGTTCTGGTGGAAGTACTTGCCTATCGTGTAAGACAGGGCGTCACCGAGCAGGCCACCGAGGAACCCCAGCAGCAATGTTTCGCCCAGGCTGAAGGTGCCGCTGCCGGCCAATACCGCGACGGCAAACAGCAGTACCGTACCAGGTACGATGATGCCGGCGATGGCCAGGCATTCGATGCAGGCCACCAGAAAAATTGCCACGCCAAGCCACTGCGGGTTGGCGCTGAGCCAGCCTGTCAGGCTGTCGAGCCATTGGCCCATGTTTCAGCTTCCTTGTTTGAGAATGAAAAAGTCTTGCCCTTCGACTTGCCCCCGGCGCAGCGGGTTCCGGGTGCAGAAGCGGGCGTATTCGGCGTCGATGAAACGGTACGGCAGGTGCTCATCGCGGCCATGGGGGATACCCAGGCGCGCGGCCTGGACCACTTTGGGCACGGTGATGGCACAATCCTCGACGTACAGGCGTTCAGGGTCGAAGCGCTGGCCATCCCACTGCGCTACCTTCAAGCCCAAGGCCCGGCAGAGCAGGGTCTGGCCGGCGCACAGGCGTTCGGCTGGGCGCAGCTTGCCGCTGGCGTCGGGGTTGTTCAACTGCATTTGCGCCAGGCTGTTGGCACCGGAAAGGGCGTCCACCCAGGGGTAGGCCGACTTTATGAGCACTGCATTGCCCGGGCCGTGTGCGCTGAAGTTGAGCGAGTCACCTCCGCGGGCGTAATACATGTAGATATGCCCGCCATCGAGAAACAGCGCCCTGCGTTTCTCTGTGTAGCCAAGCGAGGCATGGCTGCCCTTGTCAGTCAGGTAATAGGCCTCGGTTTCGATGATCCGTGCGGCCAGCCACAGGTCGCCATGCCGATGGCGGATGACCTTGCCCAGCAGGGCTTTGGCCAGGGTCTGGGCGTCTCGGTCGAAGAAGCTGTCGGGCAAGGCGCGGGCAGGGCAGGGGGTCGTGTCTGGCATGCTGGCGGTTCGTCGTGGTCAGGCGCGGATGATAGCAACGATTGGCTTAATCGAGGCTGAACCAAGACAGTTCGATAAGGCCGGTTACATCTTTCCTACAGATTCTTGTCTGCCATTTTCTACCATCCGCCACCCGCCGCTGGGCGTATACCTGCGCGGCAGTTATAATCAGCCGATTTCCCCTTCGCCAAGACACCGAACCCATGACTGAGTCCGTTCTTGACTACATGACCCGTTTGGGTCGCGCCGCTCGCCAGGCCTCCCGGGTGATCGCCCGCGCCAGCACTGCGCAGAAGAACCGCGCCCTGCAGGCTGCTGCCGATGCACTGGACGCCGCGCGTGCCGAGCTTACCGCAGCCAACGAACAGGACCTGGCCGCCGGCCGTGCCAACGGTCTGGAGCCTGCCCTGCTCGACCGCCTGGCCCTGACCCCTGCGCGCATCGACGGCATGATCACCGGCCTGCGCCAGGTGGCCAGCCTGGCAGACCCGGTCGGCGCCATCCGCGACATGAGCTATCGCCCGTCGGGTATTCAGGTCGGCAAGATGCGCGTGCCGCTGGGGGTGATCGGGATCATCTACGAATCGCGCCCCAACGTGACCATCGATGCCGCCAGCCTGTGCCTGAAGTCAGGCAACGCCACCATCCTGCGCGGCGGCTCCGAGGCCATTCACTCCAACCGCGCCATCGCCACGTGCATTCAGCGTGGCCTTGCCGAGGCCGGCCTGCCGGCCGCCGTGGTTCAGGTGGTCGAGACCACCGACCGTGAGGCGGTTGGCGCGCTGATCAGCATGCCTGAGTTTGTCGATGTCATCGTCCCGCGGGGCGGCCGTGGCCTGATCGAACGCATCAGCCGCGATGCCCGTGTGCCGGTCATCAAGCACTTGGACGGCATCTGTCACGTCTATGTTGCCGAGCACGCGGACCTGGACAAGGCCTGGCGCGTTGCTTTCAACGCCAAGACTTACCGTTACGGTATTTGCGGTGCGATGGAAACCCTGCTGGTCGACCAACGTGTGGCTGAAGGTTTCCTGCCGGAAATGGCCCGCCGTTTCCAGGAAAAGGGCGTCGAACTGCGCGGGTGCGAGCGTACCCGTGCGCTGATCGAGGCCAAGCCGGCCAGCGAAGACGATTGGCACACCGAGTACCTCGACGCCATCCTGTCGATTCGTGTGGTCGATGGCCTGGACCAGGCCATCGAGCACATCAACCACTATGGCTCGCATCACACCGATTCGATCATTACCGAACACCAGGGCCAGGCCCGTCAGTTCATGGCCGAGGTGGACTCGGCATCGGTGATGCTCAACACCCCGACCTGCTTCGCCGACGGCTTCGAGTATGGCCTGGGCGCGGAGATCGGTATTTCCACCGACAAGCTGCACGCCCGCGGCCCGGTCGGCCTGGAAGGCCTGACCTGCGAGAAGTACGTAGTGATCGGCGATGGCCAACTGCGCGGCCAGGAGTCCTGCTGAGTTGAGCAAGGCCCAGGCAGTCCGGCGCATCGGCATTCTTGGCGGTACTTTCGACCCCGTGCACATCGGCCACCTGCGCAGCGCGCTTGAGGTCGCCGAGTTCATGGGGCTGGAAGAGATGCGCCTGTTGCCCAATGCCCGGCCGCCACACCGCGACACCCCGCAGGTGGCGGCCGAAGATCGCCTGGCGATGGTGCGTGGGGCCGTGCAAGGCGTCGAACGCCTGAGCGTGGATGCCCGCGAGCTTGAGCGCGACAAACCGTCCTACACCATCGATACGCTGGAGTCGGTCCGCGCCGAACTGGGCGCTGCTGACCAGCTGTTTCTGGTGTTGGGCTGGGATGCCTTCTGCGGTTTGCCTGGCTGGCACCGCTGGGAAGAACTGCTGCAACACTGTCACATCCTGGTGCTGCAACGCCCGGATGCCGACGTTGAACCCCCTGACGAGCTGCGCAACCTGTTGGCCGCGCGCTCCGAGAGCGATCCCACCGCCATGTCCGGCCCGGCGGGTAGTATTTCGTTCGTCTGGCAGACACCGCTTGCGGTGTCGGCTACACAGATCCGACAGCTGCTGGCCAGCGGCAGGTCGGTGAGGTTCCTGGTGCCGGACGCCGTACTGGCCTACATCGAGGCGCATGAACTGTATCGTGCGCCTAACTGACGGTGCCCTGTGGGCGCCTCATCCAACGAGTTGAACGAGTTTTATATGAGCAAGCAGAAAATCAATGGCGAAGAACTGGTCAAGCTGACCATCAGCGCGCTGGAAGACGTCAAGGCCCAGGATATCCAGGTCATCGACGTTCGCGAGAAGCACAGCCTGACCGACTACATGATCATTGCCACCGGTACCTCCAATCGCCAGATCAACGCGATGCTGGAAAAGGTCCGTGAAGCGGTCAAGAAAGAAGGTGCGCAGCCGCTGGGCGAAGAAGGCAAGGGCGACAGCGACTGGGTACTGCTGGACCTGAACGACGTCATCGTGCACATGATGACCGCCGCTGCCCGCCAGTTCTACGACCTGGAACGCCTGTGGCTGGGTGCCGAGCAGAGCCGCGCCGCCGATGCCAAGCACCACAGCCCGGAAAACGCCAGCGACTACTTCACCGACAAGCTCAAAGACCGGGAATAAGGAAGCGTCGTGCGTCTGCGCCTGATCGCGGTCGGCTCGCGCATGCCCAAGTGGGTCGAGGAAGGCTGGCATGAATATGCCAAGCGCCTGCCCCAGGAGCTGTCGCTGGAGCTGGTGGAAATTCCGCTGAACACCCGTGGCAAGAATGCCGACGTCGCCCGCCTGATTCGTCAGGAGGGTGAGGCCATGCTGAGCAAGGTTCAGCCCGGGGAACGCATCGTCACCCTCGAGGTCCATGGCAAGCCCTGGAGTACCGAGCAATTGGCGACCGAGCTGGACCGCTGGCGGCTGGATTCGCGCACGGTGAATTTGATGGTGGGCGGCCCGGAAGGGCTGGCGCCTGAGGTTTGTGCGCGCGCCGAGCAACGCTGGTCGCTATCGCCGCTGACCCTGCCGCACCCGTTGGTAAGGATACTCATCGGCGAGCAGATCTACCGCGCCTGGACCGTGTTGTCCGGGCACCCTTACCACAAATGAGCCTGTAAGCAGTCCGATGTCGCAGCCGATCCGCCTCAAGGACCACGAGAAAGACGCCCGCCTGGTGCGTAACCGCGTCGTGGTCGGCGCCGTCGCGATCATGCTGCTTGTCTGCGTGTTGATCGCACGCCTGTACTACCTGCAGATCATCCAGTACGACTACCACTCCACGTTGTCAGAGAACAATCGGGTGCACGTGCAGCCGATCCCGCCGACGCGCGGGCTGATCTTCGACCGCAATGGGGTGATCATCGCCGATAACCGGCCGAGCTTCAGCCTGTCCATGACCCGTGAACGTGCGGGTAACTGGCAGGAAGTGCTGGACAATATCGTGGAAGTGCTGGAGCTGACGCCGGACGATCGTGCACTTTTCGAAAAACGCATGAGGCAGGGGCGTAGGCCGTTCGAGCCAGTGCCGATCCTGTTCGAGCTGAACGAAGAGCAGATCGCCCGCGTGGCGGTCAACCAGTTCCGTTTGCCTGGCGTCGAAGTGGTCGCCCAGTTGGTGCGGCATTACCCGCAAGGGGCGCATTTCGCCCATTCGGTAGGGTATGTCGGGCGGATCAACGAGAAAGAGCTCAAAAGCCTTGACCCGGTGAACTACAGCGGCACCCACCATATCGGCAAGACCGGTATCGAGCGCTTCTACGAAGCCGACCTGCACGGCCAGGTCGGTTACGAGGAAGTCGAGACCAACGCTCGCGGGCGCGTGCTGCGGGTCCTCAAGCGTACCGACCCGAAACCTGGCAAGGACATCGTGCTGAGCCTGGACATCAAGTTGCAGGAAGCTGCCGAAGCGGCCCTGGGTGGGCGCCGCGGTGCGGTGGTAGCGCTCGACCCGCGCAACGGCGAAGTGCTGGCGATGGTCAGCCAGCCGAGTTTCGACCCCAACCTGTTCGTCACCGGCATCAGTTTCAAGGCCTACGCCGAGTTGCGCGACTCGATCGACCGGCCGCTGTTCAACCGCGTGCTGCGCGGCTTGTACCCGCCGGGTTCGACCATCAAGCCGGCGGTTGCCATCGCCGGCCTCGACAGTGGTGTGGTCAACGCCGGCAGTCGTGTGTTCGACCCGGGGTATTACCAACTGCCCAACTACGATCACAAATACCGTAACTGGAACCGCAGTGGTGATGGCTGGGTCGACCTGGATACCGCAATCATGCGTTCCAATGACACCTATTTCTACGATCTTGCCCACAAGATGGGTATCGATCGGCTGTCCATCTACATGAACAAGTTCGGCATCGGCCAGAAAGTTGCCCTGGACATGTTCGAGGAGTCGGCCGGGCTGATGCCGTCGCGTGAATGGAAGCGCGCCACCCGCCGCCAAGCCTGGTTCCCCGGTGAAACCCTGATTCTGGGCATCGGCCAGGGCTACATGCAGGCAACACCGCTGCAACTGGCCCAGGCCACAGCGCTGATCGCCAACAAAGGCGTTTGGAACCGTCCGCACCTGGCCAAGACCATCGAAGGCCAGCCGCCAGTGGACCCGAACCCGATGGAAAACATCATCCTGCGTGACAAGTCCGACTGGGCCAAGGTCACCCACGGCATGGAGCAGGTGATGCACAACGCCCGCGGTACCGCACGCAAGGCTGCGGCCGGTGCCCAGTACCGCATTGCCGGCAAGAGCGGTACCGCGCAGGTGGTAGCGATCAAGCAGGGCGAGAAATACGACCGCAACAAAATTCAGGAGCGCCACCGCGATCATGCGTTGTTCGTCGCCTTCGCCCCGGCCGACGATCCGAAGATCGTGGTTTCGGTGATGGTCGAGAACGGCGAGTCCGGCTCCGGTGTAGCCGCACCCGTGGTGCGGCAGATCATGGACGCCTGGCTGCTCGACGAGAACGGTCGGCTCAAGCCTGAGTTCGCTCCTGCCACTGTCGCCCAGGAAACGGCCCCGTGAAGAACAATTTCGATCGCATGCTCTCCAGCGAGGACGTGATGCGTCGACGCGCCAGCTTCCTGCAGCGCATCCACATCGACGGCCCCTTGCTGGTCATCCTGCTGACCCTCGCCGCCGGCAGTCTGTTCGTGCTCTATTCTGCCAGCGGCAAGAACTGGGATTTGCTACTTAAGCAGGCCACTTCATTCGGTATCGGGCTGGTGTCGATGTTCGTCATCGCTCAGCTTGAACCCCGCTTCATGGCGCGCTGGGTCCCTCTTGCCTATCTCACTGGGGTGCTGCTGCTGGTCGTGGTGGACGTCATGGGCCATAACGCCATGGGTGCCACGCGCTGGATCAACATACCCGGGGTAATACGCTTCCAGCCCTCGGAGTTCATGAAGATCATCATGCCGGCGACCATCGCCTGGTACCTGTCCAAACGCACCTTGCCGCCTCATTTGAAACACGTGGCCATCAGCCTGGTGCTGATTGGCGTGCCGTTCATCCTCATCGTCCGCCAGCCGGACCTGGGTACGGCGTTGCTGATCCTTGCCTCCGGCGCCTTCGTGCTGTTCATGGGCGGCCTGCGCTGGCGCTGGATCCTCAGCGTGCTGACGGCGGCCGTGCCTGTGGCGGTGGCCATGTGGTTCTTCGTCATGCACGACTACCAGAAACAGCGTGTGCTGACGTTCCTCGACCCTGAAAGCGACCCGCTGGGCACCGGCTGGAACATCATCCAGTCCAAAGCGGCCATTGGCTCGGGTGGCGTGTTCGGCAAGGGCTGGCTGCTGGGCACCCAGTCGCACCTGGACTTCCTTCCCGAGAGCCATACCGACTTCATCATCGCCGTGCTCGGCGAGGAATTCGGCCTGGTCGGCATCTGCCTGCTGCTGATCGTTTACCTCTTGCTGATCGGTCGTGGGCTGATGATCACGGCTCAGGCGCAGACCTTGTTCGGCAAGCTGCTTGCAGGCAGCCTGACCATGACCTTCTTTGTATATGTATTCGTCAATATCGGTATGGTCAGCGGCCTATTGCCCGTGGTGGGCGTGCCGCTGCCCTTCATTAGTTATGGCGGAACTTCGTTGGTGACGCTGCTGTCAGCGTTTGGCGTTCTCATGTCGATCCATACGCACCGTAAATGGATCGCACAGGTTTGAAAAAGGTGAAGAATTTCATGCAAGCAGTGCGTAACTGGGCTGCCCGTTTTGCGCCGTGGTTCGGCGCGGTGGGCCTGTTCGCCGCTGTCCAGCAGGCGCATGCCGGCGATTATGACGGCTCGCCTCAGGTGGCCGAATTCGTCGGTGAGATGAGCCGCGACTATGGCTTTGCCAGCGAGCAGTTGATGGGCGTGTTCCGCGAGGTTCAGCGCAAGCAATCGATCCTGGACGCCATATCGCGGCCGGCCGAGCGGGTAAAACCGTGGAAGGATTACCGACCGATGTTCATTACCGACGCGCGCATCGCCCGCGGTGTGGACTTCTGGCGCCAGCATGAAGCGGTGCTGGCCCGGGCGGAGCAGGAGTACGGCGTACCGGCGCAGTACATCGTCGCGATCATCGGTGTGGAAACCTTTTTTGGCCGCAACACTGGCAACTACCGTGTGATCGATGCCTTGTCGACCCTGGGCTTCGATTACCCGCCGCGCGCCGAGTTCTTCCGCAAGGAGCTGCGTGAATACCTGCTGCTGTCGCGCGAAGAACAGCTCGACCCGCTGACCCTCAAAGGTTCATACGCCGGTGCCATGGGCCTGCCGCAGTTCATGCCGAGCAGCTTTCGCAACTACGCGGTGGACTTCGATGGCGATGGCCACATCAATATCTGGAACAACCCTGACGATGCCATCGGCAGTGTCGCCAGCTACTTCAAAGAGCACGGCTGGGTGGCTGGGCAGGGCGTGGTCAGTCGCGCCCAGGTCAGTGGTGCGCGGGCAGACGACGGCCTGACCACGGGTATCGAGCCGGTGAAAACGGTCGCAGAGTTGCAGGCGCTTGGCTGGTCGAGTCATGATGCGTTGCGCGGTGATCTGCCAGTCACCGCCTTCCGTCTGGAAGGCGCAAACGGGCCTGAATACTGGTTGGGCCTGAAGAATTTCTACGCGATCACTCGCTACAACCGCAGCGTGATGTATGCCATGGCGGTGCATCAGCTTTCGGAGCAGCTGGTCCAAGCACGGGGCGTCAAGTAATGCGCGCAATGATTTCTGCCAATACCTTCAAGTTGCTGGCCTGCATGGCCGTCGGCATGCTGCTGGTCAGTTGCTCCTCCAGCCGGCCGGCCCCCCAGAAAAGCGGCAATACCGTTCGTGCGCAGCCTGGCCTGGATATCAACCGTGCCCACAAGGACGGTGCGCCGTGGTGGGACGTGGATGTGAACAAGATCCCGGACGCGACGCCGACCGTGCACACTGGCAACTACAAGGCCAACCCTTACACGGTGCTGGGCAAGACCTACTACCCCATGCAGGACTCGCGCAACTACCGTGCCGAAGGCACCGCCTCCTGGTACGGCACCAAGTTCCACGGGCAGAACACCGCCAACGGTGAGCTGTACGACCTGTATGGCATGAGCGCAGCGCACAAGACCCTGCCGCTGCCGGCCTACGTGCGGGTGACCAACCTCGCCAACGGGCGCAGTGTGATCCTGCGGGTCAATGACCGCGGCCCGTTCTACTCCGACCGCATCATCGACCTGTCCTATGCCGCAGCCAAGAAGCTCGGCTATGCCGAGAGCGGCACCGCGCATGTGCGGGTCGAAGGTATCGATCCCCAGCAATGGTGGGCTCAGCGTGGCCAGCAGCCGCCGTTGATGCTCAAGGAGCCTAAGGCCACCCAGCCTCAGGCGATTGCGGCCAGCACCGGGCGTGTCGAGCAATGGTCGCCGCCGGCGCAGCAACACGCAGCGCCCGTAGTGCCAGTGCAAGTGGGGGGCAACAATGTGCCGGCAGGCAACGGTGGCAGCTTCCTGCAGGTGGGCGCGTTTGCCAACCCGGACGCCGCCGAGCTGTTGCGTTCGAAGCTGAGCACCATGGTCAGCGCACCGGTGTTCATCAGCTCCATCGTGCGCAACCAGCAGACCCTGCACCGCGTGCGCCTGGGGCCGATCAGCAGCCAGGGCGAAATCCAGCAGGCGCAGGACAGCATTCGCCTGGCGAACCTTGGCCAGGCCAAGCTGGTCACAGACTGACGGCAGCGGCAAGCGGCAAGCTTCAAGAAGAAGCCAAGGTGCGCGTCGCCTTGTCTTGCAGCTTGAAGCTTGAGCCTCTAGCTGTCTGTTTTGTCATGAATTGACGGGCGCGGCCATGTACAATGTCCGCTTTTGCCCGCAGCGACATAAAGCCGCACTTCCTGGGCTCGGCCCTGAGCCGCAAAAACTAGACTGACTGGCGCTGGGCACACGATGTGGCCCAGGGAACATCTCAGACCATTAGCGATTTTCGAGAGACGGATGAACATCACCAACCTTGCCAAACGACTTTGCCTGCCCGTACTGCTGATGATCACGCCTGCTGCCTTTGCGGCAGAGCAGATGATGCCGGCACCACCGCAACTGGCAGCCAAGTCCTACGTACTCATGGACGCGTCCAGCGGCAATGTGCTGGTCGAGAACAACGGTGACGAGCGCCTGCCGCCAGCCAGCCTGACCAAGCTGATGACCGCCTACATCGCCACCCTGGACATCCGCCGTGGCCAGATCGGCGAGAACGATCCGGTCACCGTCAGCGAGAATGCCTGGCGCACCGGTGGTTCGCGCATGTTCATCAAGGTCGGTAGCCAGGTCACCGTCAGTGACCTGCTGCATGGCATCATCATCCAGTCGGGCAACGATGCATCGGTCGCCTTGGCCGAGCACATCGCTGGCAGCGAAGATGCCTTTGCCGACATGATGAACAAGACTGCCGCCGACCTGGGTCTGTCCAACAGCCACTTCATGAACCCGACCGGTCTGCCGCACCCGGACCACTACTCCTCGGCCCATGACATGGCTACCCTGGCGCGCGCGATCATCAACGTCGACCCGGCCCACTACGCCATCTACTCGCAGAAAGAGTTCTTCTGGAACAACATCAAGCAGCCAAACCGCAACCTGCTGCTGTGGCGTGACAAGACGGTCGATGGCCTGAAGACCGGCCACACCGAAGAAGCCGGCTACTGCATGGTGGCCTCGGCTGTACGCGACGGCCAGCGCTTGATCGCGGTGGTGTTCGGCACCAACAGCGAGCAGTCCCGTGCTGCCGAAACCCAGAAGCTGCTGACCTATGGCTTCCGCTTCTTCGAAACCCAGACCTTCTATCAGAAGGGCACCGAACTGACCCAGGCCCCGGTCTGGAAAGGCGCCACCAGCATCGTCAAAGCCGGCCTGGCCGACGACCTGACCCTGACCATGCCCAAAGGCCAGATGAAGCGCCTCCAGGCGTCGATGACCATGAACCCGCAGCTCACCGCACCGATCGCCAAAGGTGACGTGATCGGTAAAGTGGAAGTCAAACTGGACGAGAACGTGGTTCACAGCGCCGACCTGATCGCCCTCGATGGCGTAGAGGAAGGTGGTTTCATCCGTCGTATGTGGGATAGCATCCGTCTATTCTTCTACGGGTTGTTCAACTGATACGTGACCTGCACGCCCCCGTAATCCTGCGGGGGCGTTGTTGTTGCCACGGCTTACGAGGCCGTTTCCGCCATGAGCGAACCTGACGTCAAGTCGCACAAGATCGAATTCCCCTGCGCCGATTACCCGATCAAGGTCATCGGCGATACCGTTGTCGGCTTCAAGGACATGGTGATCGAGGTCCTGAGCAAGCATGCCAAGGTCGACCTCGCCACTTTGGCCGAACGCCAGAGCAAGGAAGGCAAGTACACCACGGTGCAGTTGCACATCGTTGCCGAGAGCGAAAATCAGCTGCACGATATAAACAGCGCCCTGCGTGCCACCGGCATCGTGAAAATGGTGCTCTGATGTCCCTTTGTCTCGGTTTTCGCGAGCTTGGCCTGCAGCCCTATGAACCGGTGCTGGAAGCCATGCGTCGCTTCACCGAGCAGCGTAGCCCGGACAGCCAGGATGAAATCTGGCTGGTAGAGCACCCCGCGGTTTTCACCCAGGGCCAGGCCGGCAAGGCCGAGCACCTGCTGGTACCGGGCGATATTCCGGTGGTGCAGACCGATCGGGGTGGCCAGGTGACCTACCACGGCCCCGGGCAACTGGTTGCCTACCTGCTGCTGGACGTGCGCCGCCTTGGCTTTGGTGTGCGCGAACTGGTCAGCCGCATCGAACAGACGCTGATCGAGCTGCTTGCCAGTTACGGTGTCAGCGCTGCGGCCAAGCCCGATGCGCCGGGTGTCTATGTCGATGGAGCGAAAATCGCCTCCCTCGGCCTGCGAATCCGCAATGGCCGTTCTTTTCACGGCCTTGCTCTGAACGTGGACATGGACCTTGCGCCATTCCGCCGAATCAACCCCTGCGGGTATGCGGGGCTGGCCATGACCCAGCTGCGTGACCTGGCAGGCCCGATCGAACTCGACGAGGTCAGGACAAGGCTGCGCGGACAGCTGGTCAAGCACCTCGACTATGCTGAGCAGACGACCCTGACGGGCGGAATCGACTGAATATGACAACTGTGCAAGAAGCCGTGCCGAACCTGATACCTACCCAGGATGCCACCCCGCGCCCAGCGCCGAAGAAGGTGGAAGCTGGGGTCAAGCTGCGTGGTGCCGACAAGGTGGCGCGCATTCCGGTGAAGATCATCCCTACCGATGAGCTGCCCAAGAAACCCGACTGGATCCGCGTGCGCATCCCGGTTTCCCCTGAGGTAGACCGCATCAAGCAACTGCTGCGCAAGCACAAGCTGCACAGCGTGTGCGAAGAAGCTTCCTGCCCGAACCTGGGTGAGTGCTTCTCCGGTGGTACCGCCACCTTCATGATCATGGGCGACATCTGCACCCGTCGCTGCCCGTTCTGCGATGTCGGCCACGGCCGGCCGAAACCGCTGGATGTGGACGAGCCGAAAAACCTGGCTGTTGCCATCGCCGACCTGCGCCTGAAGTACGTAGTGATCACCTCGGTGGACCGCGACGACCTGCGCGACGGTGGTGCCCAGCACTTCGCCGACTGCATCCGCGAGATCCGCGCGCTGTCGCCGGGCGTACAGCTGGAAACCCTGGTGCCGGATTACCGTGGCCGGATGGATGTGGCCCTGGAGATTACCGCGCAAGAGCCGCCGGATGTTTTCAACCACAATCTTGAAACCGTACCGCGCCTGTACAAGGCCGCACGTCCCGGTTCGGACTACGACTGGTCGCTGGACCTGCTGCAGAAGTTCAAGCAGATGGTGCCGCACGTACCGACCAAGTCTGGCCTGATGCTCGGCCTGGGCGAGACGGACGAAGAAGTGATCGAAGTGATGCACCGCATGCGTGAGCATGACATCGACATGCTCACCCTCGGGCAGTACCTGCAGCCTTCGCGCAGCCACCTGCCAGTGCAGCGTTTCGTGCACCCCGACACCTTCGCCTGGTTTGCCGAGGAAGGCTACAAGATGGGCTTCAAGAACGTCGCATCGGGCCCGTTGGTGCGTTCGTCCTACCATGCCGACCAGCAGGCTCACGAAGCCAAGATCAAGCTCTGATCCTGGTTTGAGCCGTACATGCCGATGCACGCCTAAAGGCGGCATCGGCATTTTTGTTTTTGTGCCCAGCGCTGCAAGGAGTTGCGATGAATTGCGCCGAAACGTTTGAACACCGCCTGCCCGCCGCGCTGCCGGACAATGCCTGCTTTGCCATTGTCGCTCCGGCCGGGCCGGCAAGGCTGGATGCGCAAAAGGCTGGCCAGTGGTTTGCCGAGCGCGGCTATCGCTGCCGGATCTACCCTGGAGTGAGCCAGGCCGAGGGCTATCTGGCGGGCTCCGATCAGCAACGGTTACAGGATCTGCACGATGCCTTCGCTGACCCGACCATCGACGCAGTCCTGTGCATGCGCGGTGGCTATGGCAGCATGCGCCTGCTCGATCAGCTCGACTTCGACCTGATCCGGCGCAACCCCAAGCCGCTGATCGGCTACAGCGACATCACTGCGCTGCACACGGCTATCTATCGTCATAGCGGCTTGATCAGCTTTCATGGAGCGATGCTCAACGCTGACCTGCTGGGTGCCAAGCTCGCACCGACCGAGTCGTCGCTGATGGCGCAGTTGAGTGGGGCGTTAGGGGAGGGTGATGCCATCGTGCACCCGGCTGAATTCGTCTTGAATTGCGTGGTGCCTGGTGTTGCCAGGGGGCGTTTGCTGGGCGGCAACCTGTCGATTCTGGGGGCGACCCTGGGAACACTGGCGCAGATCGATACGAAGGGCTGCATCCTGTTCATCGAGGACGTCAACGAGCCGCTTTACCGGGTGGACCGGCTGCTGACCCAGTTGCGTCTGGCAGGCAAGTTGGCGGGGGTGAAGGGGGTGCTGGTGGGGGATTTTGCCGGTATCACCGTGGCGGCGTTGACGCCCCTGTTGCTGGACATCTTCGCGCCGTTGGGTGTGCCAGTGCTGGCCGGGTGGCGCAGCGGGCATTGTGACCCGAACGTGTGTTTGCCGCTGGGTGCAGAGGTGGTGCTGGACAGCGAGGCGCGGAGCCTGGTGTTGGCGCAGGATTTGTTCAAGGGGTGAGATTGTCGGGGCCGCTTTGCGGCCCTTTCGCGACGCAAGGCCGCCCCTACAGGGGGATGAGCGATTTCTCGTGTCGCGATGGGGCGCAAGGCGCCCCCGGCATTATCACCGTTGGCGCAGGCTATCGAGCAACTTGTGCGTCGGGTACCCATCTGCTGGCCACCCAAAACCCTGCTGCGCATTGCGAATGGCCTTGCGCGTATTGGCACCGATGATGCCATCGGGGTTGCCCGCATCATGCCCGTTGGCGTTGAGCAGGTTCTGCAGCTCCATGCGCTCGCTGCGGCTCAGCGGCAAGTCTTCCTTCGGCCAGCTGCCAGCGATGAAGCCCCAGCCCGAGAAACGATCGCCCAGCAAGCTCACGGCCAGTGCATAGGACGATGAGTTGTTGTACTTGAGAATGGCGCGGAAGTTGTCCAGCACCAGGAATGCTGGGCCACGGGCGCCGGCCGGCAGCAGCAGGGCTGCGGAAAGTTCGTTGCTGCCCATCGGCAGTTTGGTGCCCGCCGGCAGTTTCACACCCAATTGCAACCACTCACTGACGGGCTTGCGCAGCGCGCCATCGGCCAGCCAGAAGTCGAAGCCTGCAGGTACCTGAACCTCGAAACCCCATGGTTGCCCGCGCTTCCAGCCGGAGCTTTGCAGGTAATGCGCAGTCGATGCCAAGGCATCCGGAGTGCTGTTCCAGATATCGCGGCGGCCGTCACCGTCGAAGTCCACTGCATGGGTGTTGTAGGTGGTGGGGATGAACTGGGTCTGGCCCATGGCGCCGGCCCAGGAGCCACGCATGGCCTCTGGTTGGATGTCACCATGCTGGATGATCTGCAGCGCGGCAATCAGCTGATCCTGGGCAAACTGCGGGCGGCGGCCTTCATACGCCAGGGTCGCGAGTGAGCGAATTACCGACTTGCTGCCTTGGAACTGGCCAAAGTTGCTCTCCATGCCCCAGACCGAGACCAAGACCTGACGGTCTACACCATAGCGCTGTTCGAGGCGGGCCAGCAGCTCGGCATTCTGCTCAAGCAGTTTCTTGCCGTTTCGCACTCGCAGCGGCGACAGCGCTCCCTCCAGGTATTCCCACACCGGGCGGGTGAATTCGGGCTGGCTGCGGTCTGCCTTGATCACATCCATGTCCGGCGTCACGCCAATGAACGCGCGGTCGAAAGTGCTTGCCGAGATACCAGCCTGCAGCGCTTGCTGGCGGAAGCCGGCCTGCCATTGGGCAAATGTTTGCAGCGGCTGAATTTCAGTGCTGACGTCGGGCGTGGCGCTGGGCAGAGTCACTACCGGCGCG
>NZ_MOMO01000012.1:0-25084 GCF_009933855.1 Pseudomonas sp. SG-MS2
GTGTGCCGCAGGTGTTCGGTCAGTTGCGCGAGCAGTTGCCCGCCGTTACGCCAATGATGCCAGTACAGCGGCACATCGATGGGGGTATCGGCACAAATTTCCACCAGTCGCCCACTACTCAACTGCTCACGGGCCTGCAACTCAGGCACCAGGCCCCAGCCCAGGCCGGCTTCGGTCATGCGCAGGAAGCCTTCGGACGACGGGCAAAGGTGGTGCAGGAAGCCATCTTCGATACCGAGAGAAGCGAGGTATCGGTGCTGCAGAAAATCGTCCGGGCCGTACACGATCGCCGGCGTGCGGGCCAGGCGCCGGGCCTCGAAACCCATTGGGAAATAGCGCGCCATGAATGCCGGGCTGGCCAGCGCCCGGTAGCGCATGGCACCCAGCGGCATGCTGCGGGCGCCGGCCACCGGCCGCTCACTGCCGCACAGGCAGGCCGCCACCTCCCCGGCACGCATGCGCTTCAGGCCGACCTCCTGGTCTTCCACCACAAGGTCGGTGAGTACCTGCTGCTCGGCGCAGAACGAACCCACCGCAGCTGCCCACCAGGTCGCCAGGCTATCAGCGTTGAGCGCAATGCGCAGACGCTCTGGCATGCCCTCTTCATCGAGTGCCGGTACCTGACGCTGCAGGTCACGTTCGAGCAGCCGCACCTGCTGCACATGGTTGAGCAACTGTCGCCCGACCTCGGTCGGGCTCGGTGGCGCGGCGCGCACCAGCACCGGCTGACCAACCCGCGCCTCGAGCAGCTTGATGCGCTGTGAGATAGCCGATTGCGACAGCCCCAGCACCTGCGCTGCACGTTCGAAACCACCTTGCTCGATCACCGCCGCGAGCGCGGCAAGCAGCTTGTAGTCGAACATCGATTTTCCTAATGACGGATCAGCACTATTTGTTTTTCTTATACAGGGGGGATCCGCACAATAGCCAGCATCTTCTCTGGAGTATCTGCCATGTGGCAAAGCTATCTGAACGGCATGCTGGTGGCCTTCGGCCTGATCATGGCCATTGGCGCACAGAACGCCTTCGTCCTGGCGCAGAGCCTGCGCCGTGAACATCACCTGCCGGTGGCAGCACTGTGCATCGTCTGCGACGCCCTGCTGGTAGCCGCCGGTGTATTCGGCCTGGCCACGGTGCTGGCGCATAATCCGACGCTGCTGGCGATTGCACGCTGGGGTGGCGCGGTGTTTCTGCTCTGGTACGGCGCCAAGGCCCTGCGCAGTGCATGCTCCAAACAGAGCCTGCAGCATCAGCAAGGCCAAGGCATGCGCTCGCGGCGTGCGGTGCTGCTCAGTGCACTGGCCGTTACCCTCCTGAACCCGCATGTGTACCTGGACACCGTGTTGCTGATCGGCTCGCTGGGCGCACAGCAGACCGTGCCGGGCGCCTATGTGGCAGGGGCCGCCAGCGCTTCGCTGCTATGGTTCTCGACTTTGGCGATCGGTGCTGCATGGCTGGCGCCCTGGCTGGCCCGCCCGGCCACCTGGCGGATGCTCGACCTGATGGTGGCCGTGATGATGTTCGCCGTGGCGGCGCAGCTGATCTTTGCTTGAGCTGCAAGCTGCAAGCTTGCAACGGAGCGCCACCCGTCGGCGGCAGGCAACCGCTCTGGAACCTCTATTCCCTATCTTTGTTGCGTGGTTATGCGGCGGGGCTGGTGCTATGATCCAGCCCTTGCGTCGCAAAGAGTACAAACTCGCCGACGCACATAGGGCCGCCCGTGATCGGCCTTGCGCAAACCGCGAACTAGACCTGAATCAGGAGATCCACCATGGCTTTTGAATTGCCGCCGCTGCCGTACGCCCACGATGCCCTGCAGCCGCACATCTCCAAGGAAACCCTGGAGTATCACCACGACAAGCACCACAACACCTACGTCGTGAACCTGAACAACCTGGTCCCAGGCACCGAATTCGAAGGCAAGACCCTGGAAGAGATCGTCAAGAGCTCTTCGGGCGGCATCTTCAACAACGCCGCTCAAGTCTGGAACCACACCTTCTACTGGAACTGCCTGTCGCCAAACGGTGGTGGCCAGCCTACCGGTGCGCTGGCTGAAGCCATCAACGCCGCATTCGGTTCCTTCGACAAGTTCAAGGAAGAGTTCACCAAGACTTCGGTTGGCACCTTCGGTTCCGGCTGGGGCTGGCTGGTCAAGAAAGCCGACGGCTCCCTGGCCCTGGCCAGCACCATCGGTGCCGGCTGCCCGCTGACCAGCGGCGACACCCCGCTGCTGACCTGCGACGTCTGGGAACACGCTTACTACATCGACTACCGCAACCTGCGCCCGAAGTACGTAGAAGCATTCTGGAACCTGGTCAACTGGGCCTTCGTTGCCGAGCAGTTCGAAGGCAAGACCTTCAAGGCCTGATCTTGCGCCTTGAACTGAAAACCCGGCCATGCGCCGGGTTTTTTTATGGCCGGTGCCGGCATCACAGGCTCCCAACGAACAGTTTTCCCGGCGGCTCTTGCTCCCCCCGCAGAGCGCGCTAACATCAAACGTCTGAAAGTTCGCTACAGCGCACTCAAGTTGCAGGGTCAGGCAACCGATACACTGCTCAGGGCAGCTCCACCGGCCGATAGTGTATCGCCAAGGTTAATGGCAAAATGATGTCATGCGCATGGATTAAGGAACCCCCCATTGAAGCTGGAATTGCGGAACAGCTTATCGGTCAAGTTGCTCAGGGTCGTGCTCCTTTCGGCGCTGGCGGTCGGTGTCGTTCTTAGCTGCGCGCAGATCGTCTATGACACCTACAAGACCCGCCATACCGTCGACAGCGACGCCCAGCGCATCCTCGACATGTTCCGTGACCCCTCGACCCAGGCGGTCTACAGCCTTGACCGGGAAATGGGCATGCAGGTCATGGAAGGCCTGTTCCAGGACGAGTCTGTACGTCAGGCTTCCATCGGCCACCCCAATGAAACCATGCTCGCCGAAAAGTCCCGCCCGCTGCAGGACTCTCCAGTACGATGGTTGACCGACCTGCTCCTTGGCCAGGAACGCACCTACACCACTCAGTTGGTCGGCCGCGGCCCCTACAGCGAGTACTACGGTGACCTGAGTATCACCCTGGACACTGCCGCCTACGGTGAAGGCTTCCTGCTCAACGCCATCATCATCTTCATTTCCGGCGTGCTGCGCGCCCTGGCCATGGGCCTGGTGCTGTACCTGGTCTACCACTGGCTGCTGACCAAACCGCTGTCGAAAATCATCGAGCACCTCACCCAGATCAACCCTGACCGCCCCAGCCAGCACCAGATTCCGCTGCTCAAAGGCCATGAAAAAAACGAACTGGGCATCTGGGTCAACACCGCCAACCAGCTGCTGGCCTCGATCGAGCGCAATACCCATCTGCGCCACGAAGCCGAAAACAGCCTGCAACGCATGGCCCAATACGACTTCCTGACCGGCCTGCCGAACCGCCAGCAGCTACAGGCACAGCTCGACAAGATCCTTATAGACGGCGCCCGCCTGCAGCATCGCGTCGCCGTACTGTGCGTGGGCCTGGACGACTTCAAAGGCATTAACGAGCAGTTCAGCTATCAGGTCGGCGACCAGTTGCTGCTCGCCCTGGCGGACCGCCTGCGCGCCCACAGTGGCCGCCTGGGGGCGCTGGCACGCCTGGGTGGCGACCAGTTCGCCCTGGTGCAGGCCACTATCGAACAGCCCTACGAGGCCGCAGAACTGGCGCAGAGCATCCTCGATGACCTGGAAGCACCGTTCGACCTGGATCACCAGCAGATTCGCCTGCGCGCCACCATCGGCATCACCCTGTTCCCCGAAGACGGCGACAGCACCGAGAAGCTGCTGCAAAAGGCCGAGCAGACCATGACCTTGGCCAAGGCCCGCTCGCGCAACCGCTACCAGTTCTACATCGCCAGCGTCGACAGCGAGATGCGTCGACGCCGTGAATTGGAAAAGGACCTGCGCGAGGCGCTGTCGCGCAACCAGTTGTTCCTTGTCTACCAGCCGCAGATCAGCTACCGCGATCACCGCGTGGTCGGCGTCGAAGCCTTGCTGCGCTGGCAGCATCCTGAACTTGGCATGGTCCCGCCGGACCAGTTCATCCCGCTGGCCGAACAGAACGGCAACATCATCACCATCGGCGAGTGGGTACTCGACCAGGCCTGCAGGCAACTGCGCGAATGGCATGATCTGGGCTTCAGCGAACTGCGGATGGCAGTCAACCTGTCCACCGTGCAACTGCATCACAACGAACTTCCGCGCGTGGTCAACAATCTGCTGCAGGCTTACCGTCTGCCACCGCGCAGCCTGGAACTGGAAGTGACCGAGACCGGCCTGATGGAAGACATCAGCACCGCCGCCCAGCACCTGCTCAGCCTGCGCCGCTCCGGTGCGATGATTGCCATCGACGACTTCGGCACCGGTTACTCGTCGCTCAGCTACCTCAAGTCGCTGCCACTGGACAAGATCAAGATCGACAAGAGCTTCGTCCAGGACCTGCTGGACGACGATGACGATGCAACCATCGTTCGGGCAATCATCCAGTTGGGCAAAAGCCTGGGCATGCAGGTGATCGCCGAGGGCGTGGAGACGTCCGAGCAGGAAGCCTACATCATCGCCCAAGGCTGCCACGAAGGTCAGGGCTATCACTACAGCAAGCCACTGTCAGCGCGCGAGCTGACCAGCTTCCTGCGCCAGGCCCAGCGCAATCAGGTTTCTGCGTTATAACCCCTGCCCCTGTTGGTTACAGGCCTTAACCGGCATTTACATAATTGCGCCCCACCCCTTTACAGCAAATGCAAATCTTTCGCATGATGTTGTAGTTTTACGTGCCACGGCGCACTGTCCAACCACACGACGCAGGGAAACCAACAATGATTCGTATGCCTCTGGCCTCCGCCAGTCTGCTGGCCATCGCCATCGCTCTCGCCGGTTGCGGTGAAAGCAAGGACGAGAAGGCCGCCGCCCCGCAAGCTGCGGCACCTGCCGCCGCGAGCACCGCCGCCGCAGCACCGGCTGCTGTCGACGAAGCGGCCGGCAAGGCCGTGGTCAAGCATTACACCGAGATGGTCTACGCCGTTTACAGCGACTCGCTGAGCACGGCCAAGTCCCTGCAAACAGCCATCGATGCATTCCTCGCCAACCCCAACGACGACACCCTCAAAGCTGCCAAAGAAGCCTGGGCTGCAGCGCGCGTACCGTACCTGCAGAGCGAAGCCTTCCGCTTCGGCAACACGATCATCGACGACTGGGAAGGCCAGGTGAACGCCTGGCCGCTTGACGAAGGCCTGATCGACTACGTCGACAAGAGCTACGAACATGCGCTGGGCAACCCGGCTGCCAGCTCGAACATCATTGCCAACACCGAAATCCAGGTCGGTGAGGAGAAGGTCGATGTCAAGGACATCACCCCTGAGAAACTGGCCAGCCTGAACGAACTGGGCGGCTCCGAAGCCAACGTCGCCACTGGTTACCACGCCATCGAATTCCTGCTCTGGGGCCAGGACCTCAACGGTACCGGCCCAGGCGCAGGCAACCGCCCTGCTTCGGACTACCTCGAAGGTAAAGGCGCCACCGGCGGCCACAACGAGCGTCGCCGCGCCTACCTGAAGTCGGTCACCGAGCTGCTGGTCAAGGACCTCGAAGAAATGGTCGGCAACTGGGCCCCGAACGTCGCCGACAACTACCGCGCCACGCTGGAAGCCGAGCCTGCCACCGACGGCCTGCGCAAGATGCTGTTCGGCATGGGCAGCCTGTCGCTGGGCGAACTGGCTGGCGAGCGCATGAAGGTCTCGCTGGAAGCCAATTCGCCGGAAGACGAGCAGGACTGTTTCAGCGACAACACCCACTACTCGCACTTCTACGACGCCAAGGGCATCCGCAACGTCTACCTGGGCGAGTACACCCGCGCCGACGGTACCAAGCTGACCGGCCCAAGCCTGTCGTCGCTGGTGGCCAAGGCCGACCCGGCTGCCGACGCTACCCTCAAGGCCGACCTGGAAGCGACCGAGGCGAAGCTTCAGGTCATTGTCGACCACGCGCTCAAAGGCGAGCATTACGACCAACTGATCGCAGCCGACAACGCTGCCGGCAACCAGGTCGTACGCGATGCCATTGCCTCCCTGGTCAAGCAGACCGGTGCGATCGAGCAGGCTGCGGGCAAGCTGGGCATTGCCAACCTGAACCCGGACACTGCCGATCACGAGTTCTGATTCGGCATTGGCAGGCAAAAAAGGCTAACGCCAGTCAGTTAGCGTTAGTAGGGCTGCTACGCAGCCCGTCGCCGGCAAGCCAGCTCCCACCGGGGCCGCGCAGTTCTTGAGTTCTGCGCGGTATCTGTGAGGGCTGGCTTGCCTGCTACAGGGCCAAAACTGACAGCAGTTTCATCCAGCAATTGCAAATTCCTCTTATTCAAACATTCTCAGCCTGCTAAGCTTGCACGCCGGTTTTTCGCCTACGCCCAGGATTTTGCATGTCCTTGTCGCTGTCCCGACTCTCCCCTCCGCTGCTGGCCCTCGCCCTTGCCGCCTGTGACGACGCCCCGCGTTTCACTCAGGCAGAGCCTGGCGAAGCGCTGTCCGGTGGCCAGGCGACTGTCCAGCGCAACGACCGCAATGCCTTTTCCCTGCCCTCGGCCAACCTGTCGCCCGAGCGCCGCCTGGACTTTGCCGTAGGCAACAGTTTCTTCCGCAACCCCTGGGTGATCGCCCCGTCCACCACCACTGCACGCGATGGCCTTGGCCCACTGTTCAACACCAACGCCTGTCAGAACTGCCACGTACGCGACGGCCGTGGCCATCCGCCAGAGCCTGGCGACAGCAACGCGGTGTCGATGCTGGTGCGCCTGTCGATCCCCGACCAGCCTTACCTGGCAAAAGAAATCGAGCGCCTGGGCGTGGTCCCGGAGCCTGTCTATGGCACCCAATTGCAGGACATGGCCAACCCTGGTGTGGCCCCGGAAGGCAAGGTGCGCGTGACTTACGACAACCAGACCGTCAGCTTCAACGACGGCCATCAGGTCGAACTGCGTCGCCCTACCCTGCAAATCACCCAGCTCGGCTATGGGCCGATGCACCCTGACACCCGCTTCTCTGCACGGGTGGCACCGCCCATGATCGGCCTGGGTCTGCTCGAAGCCATCCCCGAAGCTCAGATTCTGGCCAACGAAGACCCCGATGATCGCAACCGCGACGGTATTCGCGGCCGGGCCAACCGGGTTTGGGACGACGCCCAGAGCAAGACCGTGGTCGGTCGCTTCGGCTGGAAGGCCGGGCAACCGAACGTCAACCAGCAGAACGTGCACGCCTTTGCCGGTGACATGGGTTTGACCAGCAGCCTGCAGCCCCGGGACGACTGCACCCTAGCGCAGCGCGATTGCCTTGCAGCCCCCAATGGCGACGGCACCGACGGCGAAAAGGAAGTCAGCGACAACATCCTGCGCCTGGTCACCTTTTACACCCGCAACCTGGGCGTGCCAGCCCGGCGCGATGTCGGCGCCCCGCAAGTGCTGGCCGGCAAGAACCTGTTCTATCAGGCCGGCTGCCAGGGTTGCCACACCCCGCAGTTCACCACTGCCGCCGACGCCCCCGAGCCAGAGCTGGCCGGGCAAGTGATCCGCCCCTACAGCGACCTGCTGCTGCACGACATGGGCCCGGGCCTTGCCGACGATCGCACTGAATTTGCCGCCAACGGCCAAGACTGGCGAACCCCGCCGCTGTGGGGCATCGGCCTGAGTCCAGCGGTCAGTGGCCACACCCAGTACCTGCATGACGGCCGCGCCCGCAACCTGCTCGAGGCCGTGCTCTGGCACGGCGGCGAAGCGCAGGCAGCGCGCGACCATGTTCTGACTTTCAATGCCGAGCAGCGCGCTGCGCTGCTGGCTTTCCTGAACTCACTTTAAAAGCGCAAGGAGCCGGGCATGTTCCGACCCAAACTGTTGTTCACCAGCCTCGCCGCACTCGCCCTCGGTGCCTGTTCACCGCAAGACCCGCAGGCCGTGACCTCCGCCGCCATCGCCAAGCAGGTGATCCTGCCCACCTACAGCCGCTGGGTCGAAGCCGACCGCCAGCTGGCCGCCAGTGCCTTGGCCTACTGCGAAGGCAAAGAGAGCCTGGACAGCGCTCGCGCCGATTTCCTCAACGCGCAAAAAGCCTGGGCCGAGCTGCAGCCACTGCTGGTCGGCCCGCTGGCCGAGGGCAACCGCGCCTGGCAGGTGCAGTTCTGGCCCGACAAGAAGAACCTGGTCGGTCGCCAGGTCGAGCAACTGGTCAATGGCGACAAGCCGATCGACGCCCAGACCCTGGGTAAATCCAGCGTCGTGGTGCGCGGCCTGTCGGCCTACGAATACATCCTGTTCGACAGCAAGCCGGATGTCGCCACCGCCGAACAGAAAGCCCGCTACTGCCCGCTGCTGGTCGCCATCGGTGAGCACCAGAAGGCCTTGGCTGAAGAGATCCTCAAAGGCTGGAACAGCACCGACGGCATGCTCTCGCAGATGACCAAGTTCCCCAACCAGCGCTATGCCGACTCGCACGAGGCGATCGCCGACCTGCTGCGTGCGCAGGTGACTGCGCTGGATACCCTGAAGAAGAAGCTCGGCGCACCGATGGGCCGCCAGAGCAAAGGCATTGCGCAGCCACTGCAGGCCGAAGCCTGGCGCAGCCACGCCTCGCTGAAAAGCCTGGAAGCCAGCCTCAAGGCCGCCCAGGCGGTCTGGGTCGGGGTCGACAACCAAGGCCTGCGCGGCTTGCTGGGCAGCGACCAGAAAGCCCTGGCGCAAAAGATCGACGACGCCTACGCCACCTCGGTCAAACTGCTGACCGATAACCAGAAGACCTTGGGCGAGTTGCTGGCTGACGAAGATGGCATGCAGCGCCTCAACCAGATCTACGACAGCCTCAACGTCGTTCACCGCCTGCACGAAGGCGAACTGGCCAAGGCGTTGAACATCCAGCTGGGCTTCAATGCCAACGACGGTGACTGATCATGCTGCGACGCCAGGCACTCAAAATCGGTAGCGTTCTGCTCAGCGCCCTGACCTTGGGAGGCTGGAGCCTGATGCGCAACAAAGGCAGCGATCCTTTGCTGCTGTCGGCGCGTGACGATGGCGACGGCAAGCACTATGCCGTCGGGTTCCGCCTGGACGGCACCCGGGTGTTCAGCACCCAGGTGGCCCAGCGTTGCCATGCCATCATCAACCATCCAGAGCTGCCGATCGCCCTGTTCGTCGCACGCCGTCCCGGTACCGAAAGCTACCTGATCGACCTGCGCGACGGGCGCTTGTTGCAGACCGTCTCGTCGCAGCCTGACCGGCACTTTTACGGCCACGCCGTGATTCATAAAGGCGGCGAATGGCTGTATGCCACCGAGAACGACACCACCGATCCAGGGCGTGGCGTACTGGGCGTGTACCGCTTCGAGGGTGAACGCCTGGTTCACACCGGCGAGATCCCCACCCACGGCATCGGCCCGCATGAAGTGGCATGGCTGCCCGATGGCGAGACTCTGGTCGTGGCCAATGGCGGTATCCGCACCGAGGCCGAAAGCCGGGTCGAGATGAACCTCAATGCCATGGAGCCGAGCCTGGTACTGATGCAGCGCGACGGCACGTTGCTGAGCAAGGAAACCCTGGCCCAGCAAATGAACAGCGTGCGCCACCTGGCAGTGGGCAGCGATGGCACCATCGCCGCCTGCCAGCAGTTCATGGGCGATGCCGATGAAACCGCCGAGCTGCTGGCAATCAAGCGCCCAGGCGAGCCGTTCAAGGCCTTCCCGGTGCCAGAGCGCCAGCTGCAAGCCATGGCCCAGTACACTGCCAGCGTCGCCATCCACAGCGACCTGCGCCTGGTGGCACTGACGGCGCCGCGGGCCAACCGCCTGTTCGTCTGGGACCTGGACAGTGGCGCAGTCAGGCTGGATGCGCCGATGCCGGACTGTGCCGGGGTTGGCGCGGTGAAGGATGGTTTTGTCGTGACGTCCGGGCAGGGGCGTTGCCGGTTCTATGATTGCCGCAAGCAGGAATTGATCGGCCAGCCGATGGATTTGCCTTCCGGTTTCTGGGACAACCACCTGCACCTGGCCTGATCAGGCCTGCGCGCCCCTACGGGGGCGCAATCCATTTCCCCTCAATCGAAAAACAGTCAATACTTCCCCCATCCGCACGTGGGCAGGACCGCCCGTTGTCGTGTCAAAACCAATAACAACCTCGCATCCAAGGAACCGGACTTATGCTGCGCCGCCGCATGCTCATCATGTTGGCCGTCGTTCTGCTGATCGTGCTGGCCCTGGGGGGCTACAAGGCCTTCTCGATCTACCGGCAGATCCAGGTGTTCACTGCCCCCAAGCCTCCCATCACCGTGGCGGTGGCCATGGCCGAGCAGCGCGAGTGGCAGCAGCGCCTGCCCGCCGTCGGCAGCCTCAAGGCCCTGCAGGGTGTCGAGCTGAGCCTGGAGGTGGAAGGCATCGTTCAATCCCTGCACTTCGACTCCGGTCAGAAGGTAAAGGCCGGGCAACTGCTGCTCAAGCTCAATGACGATCAGGAAACCGCCCTGCTGGGGACTGCCCAGGCCGACCTGGGGTTGGCCAAAGTGGACTTCGGCCGCGGCAGCCAGCTGGTGGGTGATTCGGCCATCTCCCGCGGCGAATATGATCGCCTCACTGCCCAATACCGGCGCAACCAGGCGGTGGTCGACCAGCTCAAGGCCGCAAAAACCAAGAAGAGCATCAGTGCCCCGTTCAGCGGCACGATCGGCATCCGCCAGGTGGATGTGGGTGACTACCTGGCGGCCGGCTCTGTGATCGCTACCCTGCAGGACCTTTCCAGCCTTTACGTCGATTTCAACGTACCGGAGCAAGCACTGCCAGAGCTGAGCCTCGGCCAGCAGGTACAGGTGCAGGTGGCGGCCTACCCTGGCCAGACCTTCCCTGCCAGCCTCAGCGCCATCAACCCCAAGGTTGAAGAGAGCACGCGCAACCTGCTGGTGCGCGCGACAATGGCCAACCCGGATGGCAAGCTGCTGCCGGGCATGTTCGCCAACCTGCTGGTGCTGCTGCCTGACCCGCGCCCACAGGTGGTAGTGCCCGAAAGCGCCATCACCTACACGCTGTATGGCAATTCCGTGTATGTCGCCACGCCGAAGAAAGACAAGGACGGTAATCCCGAGCGGGACGACAGTGGCCAGCCGCAGCTCAGCGCCGAACAGCGCAGCGTGCAGACCGGCGAGCGGCGCGACGGCGTGGTGGTGGTCAGCAAAGGGCTCGCAGCGGGCGAACAGGTGGTCACCGCCGGCCAGCTCAAGCTGAGCCCTGGCGCGGCGATCCGCATCGGCCAGGACGCAGCGCTCGAACCCGACCAAGGCGCCCCACGCGCGGACTGATAAGGAGGCAGGCATGGCGTTCACCGACCCGTTCATCCGCCGCCCGGTGCTGGCCAGCGTGGTCAGCCTGCTGATCCTGCTGCTGGGTTTTCAGGCCTGGAACAAGCTGCAGATCCGCCAGTACCCGCAGATGGAAAACGCCCTGATCACGGTGACTACGGCCTACCCCGGCGCCAATGCCGAAACCATTCAGGGCTACATCACCCAACCGCTGCAGCAGAGCCTGGCCAGCGCCGAAGGCATCGACTACATGACCTCGGTGAGCCGGCAGAACTTCTCGATCATCTCCATCTATGCGCGCATCGGTGCCGACAGCGACCGCCTGTTCACCGAGTTGCTGGCCAAGGCCAACGAAGTGCGCAACCAGTTGCCGCAAGACGCAGAAGACCCGGTACTGAGCAAAGAAGCCGCAGATGCCTCGGCACTGATGTACATCAGCTTTTACAGCAAGGAAATGAGCAACCCGCAGATCACCGACTACCTGTCACGGGTCATCCAGCCGAAACTTGCAACTTTGCCGGGCATGGCCGAGGCCGAGATCCTCGGCAACCAGGTGTTCGCCATGCGCATCTGGATCGACCCGGTCAAACTGGCAGCGTTCGGCCTTGCCGCCACTGACGTGACCAGCGCCGTACGCCGTTACAACTTTCTCGCCGCCGCTGGTGAGGTGAAGGGCGAATACGTGGTCACCAGCATCAATGCCAACACCGAACTGAAGTCGGCCGAGGCTTTTGCCGCATTGCCGCTCAAGACCTCCGGCGACAGCCGTGTATTGCTCGGTGATGTGGCACGGGTCGAGATGGGCGCGGAAAATTACGACACGGTCAGCTCGTTCGATGGCACGCCTTCGGTCTACATCGGCATCAAGGCCACCCCGGCCGCCAACCCGCTGGAGGTGATCAAGGAAGTACGCCGCATCATGCCGGAGCTGCAAAGCCAGTTGCCGTCCGCGCTCAAGGGGTCGATTGCCTATGACGCCACGCTGTTCATCCAGGCCTCGATCGACGAAGTGGTCAAGACCCTTGGCGAAGCGGTGCTGATCGTCATCGTGGTGGTGTTTTTATTCCTCGGCGCGCTGCGCTCGGTACTGATCCCGGTGGTGACCATCCCACTGTCGATGATCGGGGTGCTGTTCTTCATGCAGATGATGGGCTATTCGCTCAACCTGCTGACCCTGCTGGCAATGGTGCTGGCCATCGGCCTGGTGGTGGACGATGCCATCGTCGTGGTGGAAAACATCCACCGGCACATGGAGGAAGGCAAGTCACCGGTGGACGCGGCACTGGAAGGTGCGCGGGAAATCGCCATGCCAGTGGTGTCGATGACCATCACCCTGGCCGCGGTATACGCACCGATCGGCTTCCTGACCGGGCTCACCGGCGCCTTGTTCAAGGAGTTCGCCCTGACCTTGGCAGGGGCGGTGATCATCTCGGGCGTCGTCGCCCTGACCCTGTCGCCGATGATGTGTGCCCTGCTATTGCGTCGTGAGCAGAATGCCAGCGGCCTGGCCCATCGCCTTGACGTGCTGTTCGAGCGGATCAAGGGCCGCTACCAGCGCCTGCTGCACACCACCCTGGACAGCCGCTCGGTGGTGCTGGTGTTCGCCGTGATCATCCTGTGCCTGATCCCGGTGCTGCTCAAGTTCACCCAGAACGAGCTGGCACCGAACGAAGATCAGGGGGTCATCTTCATGATCAGCAGCTCGCCACAACCAGCCAACCTCGACTACCTCAATGCCTACACCGACCAGTTCACCCCACTGTTCAAGGCCTTCCCCGAATACTACTCGTCGTTCCAGATCAACGGATTCAACGGTGTGCAGAGCGGCATCGGCGGTTTCCTGCTCAAGCCCTGGAACGAGCGCGACCGCACGCAAATGGAGTTGCTGCCCCTGGTACAGGCCAAACTCGACAACATCAGCGGCCTGCAGATCTTCGGCTTCAACCTGCCGTCACTGCCGGGGACCGGCGAAGGCTTGCCGTTTCAGTTCGTCATCAATACCGCAGGTGATTACCCGGCGCTGCTGGAGGTTGCCCAACGGGTCAAGGAACGCGCCCAGGCATCGGGCAAATTTGCCTTCCTCGACATCGACCTGGCGTTCGACAAGCCCGAAGTGGTAGTCGACATCGACCGCGCCAAGGCTGCACAGATGGGTGTATCCATGGACGTCCTTGGCGGCACCTTGGCGACCTTGCTGGGCGAGGGGGAAATCAACCGTTTCACCCTCGAAGGCCGCAGCTACAAAGTCATCGCCCAGGTCGAACGGCCCTACCGCGACAACGCCGGCTGGCTCAACAGCTATTACGTCAAGAACGACCAGGGCCAACTGCTGCCACTGTCCACACTGATCACCCTTAGCGACCGAGCGCGTCCACGCCAGCTCAACCAGTTCCAGCAACTGAACTCGGCAATCATCCAGGGCGTGCCTTTGGTCAGCATCGGCGAAGCCTTGCAGACGGTACGGGATATCGCTGCCGAGCAAGCGCCGGAAGGGTTCTCCTTCGACTATGCCGGCGCGGCACGGCAGTACATACAGGAAGGCAGCGCGCTGTGGGTGACCTTCGGCCTGGCGTTGGCGATCATCTTCCTGGTACTGGCGGCACAGTTTGAAAGCTTCCGCGACCCGCTGGTGATTCTGGTGACGGTACCGCTGTCGATCTGCGGGGCGCTGTTGCCGCTATTCCTGGGTGTTTCCAGCATGAACATCTATACCCAGGTCGGGTTGGTGACGCTGATCGGGCTGATCAGCAAGCACGGTATCCTGATCGTCGAGTTCGCCAACCAGTTGCGTGAGGAAAAAGGGCTGAGCGCAAGGGAGGCGATCGAGGAAGCTGCGGCCATTCGTCTACGCCCGGTGCTGATGACCACCGCCGCAATGGTATTTGGCATGGTGCCGCTGATTCTGGCGACCGGGGCCGGGGCAGTGAGCCGCTTTGACATCGGTACGGTGATTGCGACGGGGATGTCGATCGGGACGTTGTTTACCTTGTTTGTGCTGCCGTGCATTTACACCCTGCTGGCGCACAAGACAGCAGCGACGGAACCTGTCGTTGCCTGAGCGGGCCAACTCCAGAAAGCAAAGGCCCCGCAATAGCGGGGCCTCTTGTGCTCAAACCAGGTCAGCCTGCAGGCCGCAAGCCCTGCCGCAGCCCGAACAGAAGCAACAGCAAATCCTGGTCCGGCTGGGCCTGGACCTGCTGCTTCACGTCCCTGGGCAACGCGCATTGTTCTGCCTGTTCAGCCTTGCTGAACACTCTGGGCCGTGGCTCTTCCCACGCCGCTACCGCCACGGTGGTCACAGCCAGGCCCGCTATCAGAAACAATGCTCGAGCGATTTCTAGTTTCATTGCCCTAACCCTTTGACAGCGCTGCCAAACGCCATCTGGTAAAAGTAGAGCAACGATTGCCATTCCGCGTCATTGAGCGACGAATGGCGGCGCAACTGACGCAGGTCATTGCCCGCCGCGCGCTGGCAGCTGATACGGCGGCGGCACTTCTCCAGATCGAGCAATGCCACTTCAACACGGGCCTGTTCGCCCTCGCCGATCACTTTGACGAATACGTGCTTGCCATACAGGCAGCCATGCTGCCAGTGGCCCAGGTGCATGCGGGCCAGGTTGTCAGCCAACTCCTTGAGCATGCGTTCATGTACCACTTGCGGGTAGTGCTCGCGCGCACCTTGGGCATGCCAAGCATCGAGTTCGATGAAACCATCGAGCGCTTCGCTGACCAGCAGCGCACGCCATTGGTGGTCGGCATCGCGCTCGGCCCCACAAAATACGATGCGCGGGACACGCACGCCCAGTTGCTCGAAGCTGTTCAGCGCGTCGAGCTCACGCAGCACCGTCGGCCTGCCGAAGGGGTGCAACAGGCTGCGGTAGATGTGCCCGACCTGGCGCTTGGCATACAGCAACTTGCCATCGGCATCGTTGAGGCGTTGCACGCCACTTTCACCACCGCGGCGCTGGTTGGGTTCCTCGACCCATTCGCCCTGCTGACGCCAGTAATAATCGAAGCGTGACTCCCCGCTCTGGGCTACAGCCATCAAACACTACCCCTTACGTAATACATAGACCCGCCACATGGCATAGAACGGCAGGAAATCGAGGCGTTCCTGGATCCTGAAGCCGGCGGCCTTGAATTCTTCTTCGACTGTCTCTGCCGGTAACACGAAACGATTCTGGTAACTGCCCGGCTCGGCTTTGGCACTGCGCCGTTGCTCGAGCTTTTGACGCCGCCAGGCCTTGAAGTTTCCGTCCACCCACAATGACAGGATTACGCTGTCACGGCTAACCCTTTGAAACTCCGAAAGAATCGTTTTTCTGTGGGCTGCCTCACCGATGTGGTGAAACAGGCGCATGCAAAAAATGCTGTCGACCGAGTTGTCCGGCAAGTCGATGGCGAACGCTGACGTTTGCAAAGGGCGTACCCGCGCTACCACCTCTGGCGGTTGTGCGGCACAGGCAGTCTCGATCATCGCCTCGGAATTGTCGGCGCCAATGATTACCCTGTTGGGTTTTTCTGCCAGCAGTGGCCAGAAACGGCCCGCGCCGCAAGGCAGATCCAGCACCAACCCCGGTTCTCCGGCCAGCGCCAAGGCTCGACGGGCCAATTGCTCATCGCGCTTGTGGGAAAGGCGACGTGCCAGACCATCCTGGTGCTTCAGGAAGTACTCCCGAGCATGTTGCTGGTCGTACTTCTTGGAAAATTCGAGTTTGATAGGGCTACGCATTGGGCATCTCCTGGCTCCATTGCATGTACCTTAAGTAACACTGCGTAGGAAACAGGTCATGCCAATGTGAAAAAAGTGTTATCCCTAAAGGAATATAGCCCAGTAATTTACTCGCAAAGCTTTAACGGATCGGACTTTTCAGCGCCTTGGCTCAAGTCCACCTGAAAGCGGCAACCATGGGGGGCGGTAGAAGTCAGCGTAACGCGCCAACCCTGGTCGTCACAGATCCGTTGTACCAGCGATAAACCAAGCCCCAGACCTTCGCCGCGTCGCTCATCACCACGCACGAACGGTTTGAACATCGCCTCGCGCTGCTCCTCCGGAATGCCGACCCCGCTGTCCTCGACGCTGAACCCATTGGCTTCAAGACTCAGGCGGATGTAACCACTGTCGGTGTAGTGCGCAGCGTTGCGCAACAGGTTACCCATCACCGATTGCAGGAACGTCGCGTTGTACAGCAGCGGGCCTGCACTGACGCGGCCATCGAAGTACAGCGTCAGCCCTTTCTGCTCGATGGTGTCGCGCCATACGCCTATCAGATCGTCGGCCACCTCGCGCAGCGTCGCCTGGGAGGCCACGGCACCTTGGTCGCGCTGGGCACGGGCGAGCATCAGGAAGGTTTTGACCAACTCGCGCATTTCTTCGGTGGCCCGGGCGATGCGTTCGACCTGGCTGCGTGAGCGGCTATCCAGATTGGGGTTTTCGATCAACAGCTCGCAGGAGGTGGCCAGCACCATCAGCGGCGTGCGCAATTCGTGGCTGACATCACTGGTGAACAGACGCTCGCGGGTCAGTGCATCGCGCAAACGGCCAAGGGTATCGTCGAATGCCACCGCTAGCTGGCCAACTTCATCGGCTGCGTAATCGGGTGCCAAGGGCGGTGCCAGGCCAAGAAGCTGATCACGATGGCGTACTTGCCGCGCCAGGCGGATCACCGGTGCCATCACTCGCCGTGCCAGCAGCCAGCCGAGGAACACCGCCAGTACCAGGCTGAGCACGAAGCCCACCATGACAACGGCGAACAGTACCCGCTCGCGCTCTTCGAAATCGCTTTGGTCCTGCAGCAATACGTAACGTCGGCCGTCTACGATTTCCACCATTGCGTGGTAGGAAAGCTGGTCGCGAAATACCTCATGAAAGCCTGCATCGAGGTGGCGCAAATCTTTTGGCAGCTCGAAGTCATCGCGCCCACCGCTGAAGTAGAACAGCTGGTCAGGGCGCGGCCGATGGCTCCAGTCACTGATGCTGTCCATGCGCAACAGGCGCTGCAGGTCGCCGCCCAGCACCGAGGAGATCAAGCGCTCTTCAACCAGGTGGACAGTGGCGACGATACCGAAGGCGAACGCCCCAGCCACCAGCGCGCTCATCAGCGCAAACGCGATGATGATGCGCTGCGCCAGGCTTTGCTTAAACTCCATCGCGACCCTCGGCGAGGCGATAGCCGACGCCATGGACGGTATGCAGCAACGGCTTTTCGAACGGTTTGTCGATTACTTGGCGCAGCTGGTGTACATGGCTGCGCAAGCTGTCGCTGTCGGGGCAATCATCACCCCACAGCGCCTCTTCCAGTACCTCGCGGCGCAACACGTGGGGGCTTTTCTGCATCAGCACCGCGAGCAGCTTGAGGCCGACAGGGTTGAGCTTGAGCAAGCGCCCCTGGCGAGTGACTTCGAGGGTGTCCAGGTCGTAACTCAGGTCGGCAACCTGCAGGGTACGTCGCCCGCCGCCCTGGGCGCGGCGCAGCACGGCTTCGATGCGCGCAGCGAGTTCGGACAGGGCGAACGGTTTGAGCAGGTAATCGTCGGCGCCGGAGCGGAAGCCCTGCAGGCGGTCGTCGAGTTGGTCGCGGGCGGTCAGCATGATCACTGGCGTATCGCGACGGGCATCCTCGCGCAGGCGCTTGCACAGGGTGTAACCGTCGATTCCAGGCAGCATGATATCGAGCACGATCAGGTCGTAGTGCTCGGTGGCAGCCAGGTGCAGACCTGACAGGCCGTCCTGGGCGCAGTCGACGGTATAGCCCTTCATGCCCAGATAATCAGCCAGGTTGGCAAGGATATCGCGGTTGTCTTCAACCAAAAGAATGCGCATCGGGTTCTCCTGTGCGGCGCTTCGCTATGGTGCGCGGCAGGCGCAGCTTAAGGCCATCGCACGGACAGTGCCAGTGCTGGTGGAAATTCAACGAAGTTGACGCAAACGAAAAAGCCCCGGTTCTCACGAACCGGGGCTTTTCCTGTTACAGGGGGTGAGGCTGGCTTACATCATGCCGCCCATACCGCCCATGCCGCCCATGTCTGGCATGCCGCCAGCTGGCTTGTCTTCCGGCAGGTCGGCAACCATGGCTTCGGTGGTGATCATCAGACCGCCGATCGAAGCAGCTGCTTGCAGGGCCGAACGGGTGACCTTGGCTGGGTCAAGGATACCCATCTCGATCATGTCGCCGTATTCGCCGGTAGCGGCGTTGTAGCCGTAGTTGCCCGAACCTTGCTTGACCTTGTCGGCCACAACGCTTGGCTCGTCGCCGGCGTTGGCAGTGATCTGGCGCAGCGGCGCTTCAACAGCGCGACGCAGCAGGGCGATACCGACGTTCTGGTCTTCGTTGTCACCTTTGAGGTCGACAATGGCGCCCAGGGCGCGAACCAGAGCAACACCACCGCCAGGCACCACGCCTTCTTCGACGGCTGCACGGGTAGCGTGCAGGGCGTCTTCAACGCGGGCTTTCTTCTCTTTCATTTCAACTTCGGTGCCAGCACCGACCTTGATCACGGCAACACCGCCAGCCAGCTTGGCCAGGCGCTCTTGCAGCTTCTCACGGTCGTAGTCCGAAGAGGTCTCTTCGATCTGGGCACGGATCTGCTTGACGCGTGCTTCGATGTCGGCGTCCACGCCAGCACCGTCGATGATGGTGGTGTTTTCCTTGGACAGGATGACGCGCTTGGCGTTACCCAGGTGCTCCAGGGTGGTGGTTTCCAGGGTCAGGCCGATTTCTTCGGAGATGACCTGGCCGCCGGTCAGGACGGCGATGTCCTGCAGCATGGCCTTGCGACGGTCGCCAAAACCTGGTGCCTTGACTGCAGCAACCTTGACGATGCCGCGCATGTTGTTGACGACCAGGGTAGCCAGGGCTTCGCCTTCGACGTCTTCAGCAACGATCAGCAGTGGGCGGCCGGCCTTGGCAACGGCTTCCAGAACTGGCAGCAGCTCACGGATGTTGGAGATTTTCTTGTCGACCAGCAGCAGCAGCGGGCCTTCCAGCTCGGCAACCATGGTGTCCGGCTTGTTGACGAAGTACGGCGACAGGTAGCCGCGGTCGAACTGCATGCCTTCTACGACGGACAGTTCGTTTTCCAGGCCCGAACCTTCTTCAACGGTGATCACGCCTTCTTTGCCGACTTTTTCCATGGCTTCAGCGATGATTTCGCCGATGGAGTTGTCGGAGTTGGCGGAGATGGTGCCAACCTGAGCGATGGCCTTGGAGTCGGCGCATGGCTTGGACAGGTTTTTCAGCTCGGCGACGACGGCAGCGGTGGCCTTGTCGATGCCGCGCTTGAGGTCCATCGGGTTCATGCCGGCAGCGACGGCCTTCAGGCCTTCGTTGACGATGGCCTGAGCCAGAACGGTCGCGGTGGTGGTGCCGTCACCGGCAGCATCGTTGGCCTTGGAAGCGACTTCCTTGACCAGTTGGGCGCCCATGTTTTCGAAGGCGTCTTTGAGTTCGATTTCTTTGGCGACGGAAACGCCGTCCTTGGTGATGGTCGGCGCGCCGAAGCTCTTGGCCAGGACCACGTTGCGGCCTTTCGGGCCCAGGGTCGCTTTTACCGCGTCAGCCAGAACGTTGACGCCAACCAGCATTTTTTTACGGGCGGAATCGCCGAATTTTACGTCTTTAGCAGCCATGATCGTTTAATCCTTGAAATTCTTTGGAGTAACGGGAAGTCGGGGAAATCAGCCTTCGACAACGGCGAGGATTTCGTTCTCGCTCATTACCAGCAGGTCTTCGCCATCGACTTTCACGGTGTTGCTGCCCGAGTAAGGGCCGAAAACCACTTTGTCACCCACTTTGACGGCCAGCGCACGTACTTCGCCGTTGTCCAGGATGCGACCGGTGCCGACGGCGACAACTTCGCCACGGTTTGGTTTTTCAGCGGCCGAACCCGGCAGGACGATACCGCCAGCGGTTTTCGATTCTTCTTCGCTGCGACGGATGACTACGCGGTCATGCAGAGGACGAAGCTTCATTGTCGATCTCTCCCAATTTGTGGTTTTCATCGGCCGGTGTCGACACCGGCGGGTTGATGCGGTCCGGCGTTGCCGGGGGTGGCCCGCGACGGGCGAACCACCTGTGTATTGTCTGGCGTTGCCACCAGAAACCTTGCGGTGACCACATACATGAGGCCGGCATGATCAATTACAAGGCTTGCTGCAGAAAATTTTTCAACGAGCAGAAAAGCTTGGGGCCGCAAAGCGGCCCCGGGGATGTCTACTTGTCGCGACGTTCGTATTCGCCTTCGATCACATTGGGCCGATGGCCGCTGTCGCGCGGCTGTGCCTGAGAGGGGTCGTCCTGGAACGCGCGCTGGCGCATGGCCTGGGCCTCGGCACGCTGACGCATCTTGCGAGCGGCCAGATGGCGGGTGAAGGGCAACAGGCAGAGCAGGCCCAGCACGTCACTGATGAAGCCCGGAAGCAGCAGGAGGCCACCGCCCACCGCCAGCATCAGGCCCTGGAACATGTCCTCGGCGGGCAGTTCGCCACGCTGCAGGCTTTCACGGGCACGCAAGGCGGTGGCCAGGCCGGCCACACGCATCACCAGCACACCCAAGGCGGAACCTGCGATGACCAACAGCAGCGCCGGGAAGAAACCGATGGCTGAGCTGACCTTGACGAAGACGAACAACTCCAGCACAGGGAAAAGCAGAAACAGCAGTAGAAAAACACGCATCAAGGATTCCTCGACGGAAGACTATCTTCCTTTAAGACCATCAGATGGATGCGTGCGCTCGGTTTTTCAAGCTTCGACTTCTGTCGCGGCCGGCCATTGGTCGGCGCGCGCCAGTAAAACCAAGGCCTCGCGAACTTGTGTCGGCGTATTGCAATTGCTTGGGAAAGCCAGCCAATGGATACCTTGGCCTATGCGCAGGTGCATGCCTTCGCTGTCGATGCCGACCATCTGCGCTGGCGCGCTACGCGGCAGGTCGCTCAATTCGACGTAGTGGGCGATGGCGTTGGCATGATCGCTGTTCATGTGCTCGATCATGCTGGCCTCCGCCTTGCCGGCGAAGGGGTTGGCCAACGTCACCTGATCGAGCCAGTGGATCGCCCCGAAGCCACCTATGTAACGATGGCGCACCGGCTGCAGCACCCAGAAGTCGAAATCGTGCGCCTTGTGATAGTTGGCGGCATCGGGGAAGTAACGGTAATAGCGCTCGGCAGCGGCGTCGACGGCAGCCTCATCGACCAGCTTGTGCGCCTCGGCCATGATCGTCAGGCGGCCAACGGCCTGCACGTCCTCGGCTTCCCGCTCCCCCACCAGCAAGGAGCACTTGGGGTCTTTCTGCAGGTTGTGGGTGTGCTGGGCGATGCGGCTGATGAGGATCAGCGGGTTGCCCTCGGCATCCAGGCAGTAAGGCACCACAGAACCGAAAGGGAAGCCAGGCATGGACTTGGAATGGGTCGAGAGTACACCGCGGTACTCCTTGAGCAGCAATTCCCGGGCGGGGCGGATGGCCTTCTGACTCACGTCTGACTCCTCGACAGGTGGCTATTGGGTTGCAAGCTACCTGTAAGCTTCAAGCTTCAAGCTGCAAGCTGCAAGAAAAAGCAGGAGCGAGGCGCCATGCCACTCGCTTTCAGCTTGCAGCTTGAAGCTGACCCCTACCAGGTCACGCCAAAGCCTGCGGTATAGCGCGTCTTGTCCAGATCACTCTCACGCGTGCCGGTGATGATGTCTTTTTCTGCCTTGAGATTGAGCGAGGCCCATTCGGTCACTTTGTAGCGCAGCCCCACCTCGGCATCCAGCGAATAGTCGGCAACGCCCCCCAGCGGCTTGGCGAACTCACCGTTGGTGAACAGCTGGACATTCTTGCCGATCAGGTAACGGGTGTAGTCCCACTTCACCGCTGCCGAATAGAAGTTGTCCTTGCCGCCATTCTGATACTCGAAGTCGGTGCGGTTGATCAGTGAACCAAGCGAGAACGCACCCAGTTCGTCATCCCAGAACTGGTAACCGGGGCCGGTACCCACGGTGCGCTGACGCGCCAGATCCTCGATGTGATCCCGCTTGTACTCAAGACGCCCCTGCCAGAACCATTTCTCTGTGATGAAGCGATCGAGCGCATACTCTGCGCTCCAGTTGTTGGTCGTGGTGACGTCGTCCTTGGTCTCGCGGTTGTACTCGCCTTCGGCGTTGTGCCGCCAACGGCCATGACGGGCCGTGGTCTTGAAACCGATGTCATAGTCGTCGGTATCGTTCTCGGCACGCTGGTAGTCCAGCGCGGCATCGATATTGCCTTTCCAGACTAGGTCCTCGACCACAGGCTTGGGCTTCATGATCTGCTCGATGCTGGCAAGCTCTACAGTCTTGGGCGTCTCACCGTTGGCCAGGGTCACCTTGCCAGGCTCGGCGGCCTTCAACGACTTGGCCCGCTCGCCGTTGTAGGCGTCCTGCTTGACCAGCAGCTCCTGGTCGCTCTCCAGGGTCTGGACCTGCTTCCAGTCCAGCGAGATAGAACCACCGTATGGGGTTTCCAGCAGCAGCTTGCCACCATCGAAGACCCGAATCTTGCCGCTCAAGCGGTCACCGTTCTTCATCCACACGGTGTCGGCGAACGCAGGAGCAGCGCACAGGGAAGCGGTCAACAGGCACAGCAAGGATCTAGAATGCATAAGCGAAATACAGGTTCGATTAGACGAATGAGCCGGGCATTATCCGGATGCGGACGACCAGAGCAAGGAAAGACCCCCCACTATGGCGTTGAGTTCAATACGCATTTGCCGTGACCACTGGTCCGGTTTCACTTCAGGCCAGGGCTGCCGGGATGTCTGAGGCACATGAGTACGCGCTGCAGACGCCCGAGGCCCGACGAACGGCGCTTTATTCAGTGCTGGGCCAGGTGCCAGCAGGCAAGGTGGTCAGCTACGGCCAGCTCGCCGAATTGGCGGGCCTTGGCCGAGCGGCGCGTTGGGTTGGAAAGACCCTCGGCCAGCTTCCTGCGGACACCCGTCTGCCGTGGCACCGTGTACTGGGTGCCGGCGGTCGTCTGAGCCTGGCGCTGGGGACTCCCTCGGGAGATGAACAAAGGGCGCGGCTGCGTGCGGAGGGCGTGAATGTAGCCAATAATCGTGTGGATATGATGCGCCATGGCTGGCGCCCAATGGAGCACAGCGGTTAGAGTGCGCGTTTTGTTTTCGCAAACTTGAGGCAGATGTTGGCCCATGCCCCGTAAAACCTGGCGCGCTGCGCTCGCTGCCTATGCCAGCCCGTCAACCCTGGTGCTTCTGCTGCTCGGCTTTGCTGCCGGTCTGCCCTACATGCTGGTGTTTTCGACCCTGTCGGTGTGGCTGCGCGAAGCTGGCGTGGCGCGCGAAACCATTGGCTATGCCAGCCTGATCGGCCTGGCCTATGCCTTCAAATGGGTATGGTCGCCGCTACTCGATCAATGGCGGTTGCCGCTGCTGGGTGGGCTGGGTCGCCGGCGCTCGTGGCTGTTGCTGTCACAGGCACTGGTGGTGATCGGCCTGGTGGGCATGAGCCTGTGTGACCCTCAGCAACATCTGTCGTGGCTGATCGCTTTGGCCGTGCTGGTCGCGTTCGCGTCTGCCACCCAGGACATCGCTGTCGATGCCTATCGCCTGGAGATTGCCGACGATCAACGCCAGGCCGCCCTGGCCGCAAGCTACATGGCCGGTTACCGGATCGCTGCGCTGCTCGCCACTGCTGGCGCCCTGTTCTTTGCCGAATGGTTCGGTTCCACCGGTTTCAGCTACCTGCACAAAGCCTGGGCCGGCACTTACGTACTGTTCGGCGTGATGATGCTGCCTGCGCTGTTCACCACGCTGGTGATGCGCGAACCTCCCGTACCATTGCGCACCCAGTTGTCGGCAGCGCGCTATGGGCTTATTCACCAGTTGGCCTCGGTGTTTGTGCTGATCATCCTGCTGGTGTCGGTACCGGCTAGCTTCACCCAGCTGTTTAACACCGACTGGGCCAGCGTCATCTTCGGCGATGCCACACCACTGGACCTGCTGCTCGAAGACCGCGCCTTCTTGCGTCTTATCCTTTATGTGCTGCTGAGTTGGGCGTGCCTGTCGAGCATGGGCCGTCGCGGCCTGGCGCCAGTGCTGACGCCAGTCAACGACTTCATCACCCGCTATCGCTGGCAGGCCCTGCTGCTGCTGGGCCTGATCGCCACCTATCGGATGTCGGACACGGTGATGGGCGTCATGGCGAACGTGTTCTACATCGACATGGGCTTCACCAAGGACCAGATTGCCAGCGTCAGCAAGATCTTCGGCCTGATCATGACCTTGGTGGGCGCAGGTGCAGGTGGGCTGCTGATCGTGCGCTTCGGCATACTGCCGATCCTGTTCATCGGCGGTGCGGCCTCGGCGGGTACCAACATCCTGTTCCTGATGCTGGCCGACATGGGGCCAAATCTTCAGATGCTGGTGGTCACCATTTCGCTGGACAACTTCAGCTCGGGCCTGGCGACATCGGCATTCGTCGCCTACCTGTCGAGCCTGACCAACCTGAAGTTCTCGGCCACACAATATGCCCTGCTCAGCTCGATCATGCTGCTGTTGCCACGCCTGATCGGCGGCTATTCGGGGGTGATTGTCGAGAAGTTCGGTTATCACGACTTCTTCCTGATCACCGCCCTGCTGGGTGTACCGACCTTGATCCTGATCGCCTTGCAATGGCGACAGGAAGCGGGCCGCGGGAAACAGGCACCGGTGGAGAACTCGGCAACCGAGCAGCCCTGAGGGAGACTCGCGGCCTGTACCCGCCCCATCGCA